>CALFBL010000043.1 GCA_937951695.1 uncultured Granulosicoccaceae bacterium
CCAGGGCTCGCCTTGGAGAGAAGTACACGGAGTGCGCGGAACAGATTCTTGCCAGTGTTCAGACTTCGCTGCTCACACTGGAACAACGTGACAGCGACTGCGATATCCAGATGCTGGACATCATCGCGGCTAACTGGAAAAACACGCGCCTGTTCTTTACGTTCAATCACCCGTCGAACACTTTGCTGTTGCCGTTGGTAAGCCGTATGCTGGAATACGCAAATATTGCAGTCGACATCGAACTTGATTCAGCCTTCGTGCCAGAGCCACTGTCACTGATCGTCGCGCCAACCCATTCCGAACTGGACAACGTGCTGGGCCTGGAATACGACAGCGTGGAATCGAGTAAGGGCGTCGACATGACGATAGACGGATCGGTGATAAAATCAGGCAAATCTCGCCTGTATTCGGCCAAGGATACTGTTCGCTTGTTCTACGAGGCCTATAACGCAACATCTCCGGATATCGCCACCTGTCGTTTCACGCCCGCTTACTCGCCTTCCAGCCAAAGTCTGCAACAGGCCGCCTGATATCGATAGCGATCTCGACTGGGCAGATTCTATCGCAATATAGACTCTATCCAATTACGCGCGTTGTAGTCGGTGATCGTTCAGCCATGCTCCGCGGCGCGAAGGATTATCACAAAAACCACCATTGATCCTATAAACTTACGAGCCCGGCTTGCCTGCATAATCCCTGCGCATTTAGGTTTTTCCTGCACCCACAATCTGCTTCAATGTTTTCGGATAACGGCAAACCTTAGGCTTTTCAAGCACAAATTATTGGAGTCATGCATGAGTAATGAACTGTCAGACGCAGAGCTTGATCAGCTGGTGAACTTAGCAAGACGGGTGATTTGGTCGCCTCCAGAGGTACGACGGAAGCTGCACGATCGACAAATCAATATTACTCCAGCGAATTTTTATTCCAATATCCCCATGATAAGCGATATCGAGAACTCGTTTGAATACCGAACACCGAACTTGGACGTGTACAACTCCGAACTCTTCGACAAGGAGACCCTCTGTGATTTCATCGATACCATCAGTGTCTATGCAAATGAATTCTCTCCGCCCTTGGATGGAGACAAGGAAAACCCTGAAGAATTTTTTTGGAAAAATCCCGCATTTTCCTTCTCTGATGCAATGGCCTATTACTGTGTTTTAAGACACTTCAAGCCAAACCACGTAGTGGAAATAGGCTCAGGATTCTCTACACTAATTGCAAATCAGGCCCTACGTAAAAATGGGATAGGGAAAATCACACTGATTGAACCGTATCCCAAAGAATTTCTGAAAAGTCTGGAAACGGTCGACACTATCATTGAGTCATTCGTTCAGGACATCCCCATCGCTGAGATTATCGAACTCGTAGAAAACTCTGATGTGTGGTTTATAGATTCGACTCACACCGTGAAAGTGGGCAGCGATTGCCTGTACATCTACCTGAAAATTATGCCTGAAATTTCCAAAGACATTATTGTGCATACCCATGATGTATTTCTGCCTTTTGCAGCGCCAATTCAATTTGCCCTTGATAAACATATCTATTGGACTGAACAGTATTTGCTGTACGCTTACATGCTCGATAATCCAAAAATCGAAATTCTGTTTGGTAGCAGCTATATGGAAAAGCTAGTACCAGAGGCGATGAAAAAACTGATGAGTAACAAGTATCCCGGCGGCGGCAGTTCGATATGGTACCGCTTAAACGGCACCAATTAGCCAAGGTCTGTTTCGAGGCCAACCTCGAGTGGCGTCAACCATGGGTGAGTAGGCTCAAACAAGGTCTGCGGAACGCATACCCAATCCAAGAGCGAGTACAAACAATACCGACCCAATTTGGTAACTCCCACACCGATGGCAATCCAGGTAAATCAGGCGACCAACGGCGTCCCCACGTTTTTGTCCAGACATGTTGACCTGCCAGGAGTTGATTTGAGCTCAGCCCGCCTTCCTATACTCTGGGATTACAGGATTTGTCCTGGTTAGTTCATGCCTCTATTCGTCTTGCGTTGAACTCTAAAAGTGTAATCAATGGAAAAAAGCATATTCAAATTCGTTTGGGAATATTCAAAGAAGGATCAGTTCATTCTGGTAATTGTCACCCTTCTCACTTTCCCCGTATTGTACGCAACCCTTGAGCTCCCAAAACGCATTATCAATGATGCGATTAACGGCACCGGTGACGCCATCGTTCTACTGGGGATATCACTGAGCCAAATCGAATTTCTGTTGGTGCTATGCGCCGCGTTTATGCTGACGGTCGCGCTCAGTGGCTTTCTAAAGATGCGATTGAACACCATGAAAGGTGTGTTAACTGAACGTTTGTTACGACGATTTCGTTATCAGCTGTTAACACGTGTTATGCGGTATCCACGCCCCTATTTTCGAAATACAAGCCAGGGTGAATTGGTGTCGATGGTGACTTCAGAGGCCGAACCTATGGGAGGGATAATGGGTGACATGTTATCTCAACCCGTGCTACTCACAGGTCAAATGATCACCATTCTGGCGTTCCTCTTCGCACAAAGCTTCTGGTTTGGGTTGGCGGCTATTGCTCTGATACCGCTACAGGCGTGGATTATCCCGCTATTGCAACGTCAAATCAATTTGCTTAATAAAGTACGAATCCATGAGGTTCGAAAACTGGCAACCGACATTGGAGAAACTGCAGCAGGGGTAAGCGATATCCGCTCCAACGGAGGTACGAGGTACAGAATGTCGCTTTTTTCCAATCGTCTTGGAAAATTGTACGACGTGGGTTATGAGATTCATCGTAAGAAGTTTTTTATGAAATTTCTTAATAATTTCATCAATCAACTGACGCCATTGTTTTTCTACTCTGTCGGTGGCTACCTAGCCATCACAGGACACATTACAGTGGGCGCTTTGGTGGCTGCCCTAGCCGCAATCAAAGACATGACTACGCCTTGGAAAGAGCTGTTGGAATACTACAGTATCACTCAGGACATGGCCGTACGATGGCAGGTTGTTACTGAACGTTTCGCACCCGACTTTTTAGTTAATAGCAACGTATTTGAGGGGGAGCCTGATGATGACACCACGTTAAATGGTGACATTACGTTAAAAGACGTATTTGTGCGCAATGAGGAAGGTCGTATCCTGTTGGAAGACGTTAGCTTGACCATACCTCAGGGTGCAAGTGTCGCCATAAAAGCTGAAAATGAAACCGTGGCTTTGGCTTTTGCGGATCTTCTTACGCGCGAGGTGATTCCCTATCGTGGAACAGTCTCGATAGCGGATCAGAATTTAAACGCGGTGCATCAAGTCACCCTTGCTAACAGTATTGGCTATGCGCATTCCAATCCGCATATCTTTAAGGGCACGATAGGTGACAACATTTTGCTGCCGCTAAAGAACAAACCACTAAAGACCACAAACGATCAATCAGACATCGTCAAGTTTCAAGAAGACGCCAAACGATCGGGCAACAGCGCAGACCTGTATAACACCGATTGGGTTGATCCCACGATCGCGGGCTTTGAATCATTGGATGAAGTGCGGGATTGGTGGTTCCAATTGGTTGGAGCGGTAGGACTCGATGATTACCTGGTACGTCGCGCTATGCGTTCACCACTTGAATTAAGTAAGCATCAAAAGCTTGCTAATGAAATTGTGCGGTTACGACCTGAGATCGCAAAACGGATAGCCGAAAAAGGCCTCAATGACATCGTGTATGCCTTTCATCCAGACAAGTTCAACCCGGTATCAGCTTTAGGCAGTAACCTTCTTTACGCCCTACCCACCCAAACATTAACGCAGCTATCTCTGTCGAAAAACCAGAATTTCGTCAGTTTTTTGATCGAACAAGGCATTGCAGACGAGTTGATGCAGATGTCTGCCACACTTGTTGAAAGCCTGACAGAAACCTTTGGTGATGATGGCACCAACCACCCGCTGTTTCAACGCCTGAACTTGGAAGAGACGCTGTATCACCGGCTCGGAAAGATTCTTAACAAACGCCAACGAGTTGGAGATTCCGGACTCCCGGATGAGGATTACGCACTGATGCTGACGGTGCCATTTGCTTTCTCCGCTGAGCAGATAGGCCCAGCGTTCAGCAGCTCCTTTAAAGAACGAATTGTCCAAATCCGCAAAGCAACAGCGGGAGAGATGGTAGAGGCAATGGACGGACTGTTTGAGCGCATTGATCCAAGCAAATACTTCCCCGCGATGTCGGTCATGGGTAACGCACTGTTTGGACGAATCTCAGCTGTGGCTGGTGCACGTGAGAGTCTGGTCGAGGATATAATCGTCGATGTTCTGAGCGAGCATGGGCTCAGCCGGCTGATAGCAGAATCTGTTTACGACGTAGTGGCCGCTTCAGGCGGGACAAACATATCCGCGTTGTTCAAGGAGCGCGTGGCATTCAGCCGGGCAAGCATAAAGAGGCCGAATATACTGATTCTCAGAAATTCACTGGCCAGCTATGATCCGAAGACTCGCGACTTAATGAGGAAAAACATTCGCACATTGATGCCAGATGCAACCCTGATCTTCATCGAAACCGCGGTGTTGATCCCTGAAAATTATGACCTTTATGTTGATATCGAAAACGGACGCATAGACAGTGGCGCTAGACAGGATGCAACACAAGATACCGATGCTCGTCAAGATCTGAATCGTAAAATCAAGGAGCTTGCCAATACTGAGTTGTTTGGCGGACTTGACCGCAAGCAACAAAGATTGCTCGCATTTGGAGCTCACTGGTATGAAGCAAAAGCGGACACAGTGATTTTTGCCGCGAACGATGAAGTCGATGCCGCTTACCTGAGTATCAAAGGGATGGCAGGACTGTATTGGCCAACCGTTGATAATGACAAACGCCTTGTATCTGAGGTTCTTCCAGGACGTCTAATTGGAGATTTATCAATCATCGTCAATGAGCGTCGGCGTTTTAACTTTATCGCGATAGAGGATTGTTTGTTCTTGCGAATTGGTGCGGCAGAACTGATGGCCGTTATAGAAAACGATCCGGTGGTGGCGTCGAGTCTTATGCGTTTGGTAGCCGGGAATCTATCCGGCAACATTGAGAGGATTCGGACCCTACGAGAATACGCCACCGAACAAGGTGTGGACTTCACGGCCTATGATGCCAAGTCAAGAAACCAAAAACTTAACCACACAACGAGCGTGCAGACCAGATAGCGTAATACAAGACCAACCCAAAAACCGTGAGTTGCCCGTGGACGGCGTCGGCGGGAATATGCTCTGAATGAAAACACTAAACACCGATACAGCCCCCCCATCCAAAAAACACTTATCATAGGGTGCATAGCGTAAGCGGACGTGCTAAGAGGAAGACCCATGTACGGATTAATTGGCAAAATTATCGCCACCCACGGAAAACGTGATGAACTGATAACGATCCTGATCGAAGGCACAAAGAATATGCCCGGCTGCATCAGCTACATCGTAGCCAAAGATTCATCCGACGCAGACGCCTTGTGGATTTCCGAAGTCTGGGAAGACTAGGAAAAACACACAGAATCACTCGCTCTTCCCCGCGTCAAACAGGCCATCGACAAAGGCAAACCCATGATCGCGTCCTTCAGTAAAAGAGTCGAAACCACCCCAATAGGTGGCCAAGGCATAGCGTAATTGGCATCCAACGATCGCTTACCTCAACACACACAGACCTCAACACACACAGACCTCAACACACGCAGACCTCAAAAAACGAAGACCGCGAGCGAATCTCCAACATCTCCAACAACTCCAACATCTCCAACAACTCGGCAAGAACAAAGCCTAAGGTGATTTGCGCTTTGGGCTCCGGCGCATTCAGCAGTGACCTACTCTTCAATCTCCGAAGCTTTGTCATCCCCCACTCGAACGACCCCAACCATCGGCCCACTAACATGCTGCAACTGATTCGGCTCCAAGGATGCCAACACAACCGTGGGCGTAGCTTGATCGGTATCGTGGTAGTCCAACTGATCCAACGCATCGCGGAGCGCATCCTGAAAATCGGCTGCCAGCGTAGCACTCGGCATCGACGCGGTGACCGACTCACCGTCTTCAAACGTCACAGTGACGTTGTAGATTCCGGTGCGTACGAACGCGACATGCCCGGCGACCAGCATGACGCCGGCACAGGCCAACAGAATCCACCAGCCCCACGCTAACGAGAAATCGCCAACGATAATCCGGACAAGAGTGAAAATTGCCAACAACGTACACACGCACAGCACCGCCAGAGCGGCCCAACGAGGCGGTTCGAATGAGGACGTGGAGAGTCGATTGATGTAGCGAATCGCGTACTGCGCACCGTCAAGTACCAGCCAGGAGCGGGTCACTGAGACATCACAGTGTCGGAACAGTTCTGTGCGGGCGTCAGGGTTCAACGTGCGTTAACCCGAATAACGACTGATTTAATGCAGCACCGGTGGCACTTCGAATTCCTCGTCGAAATCGTCGAAATCGATGTCGTCGAAGAATTCATCCATGTGCATGTCGGGTTCATGAGAAGAATGATGCAGGACCATGCACCACGCGCCCGTGTCCGATCGCTGGAAAACGTTGGTAGCAACCATGGAACTGATGACCTGACCGTCCATTTGCACCTCTTCTCGCACGGTGTGTATTGCGACGGCACCGAACCCACTGTGAACCGCATCAGTAATCGCAAATTGAATAATAGGCGCGTCGACGAAAAGATCCGCAAAACTCTCCAGCACAGCTCGGCGACCCTCTATGCGCCCGCAGCCCGGGTGGATGCAGACAACACCGTCGTGACTGGCCCACACCTCGCCCAATAGACGGATGTCGGCTGTTTCGATAGCGTGATAGAACGCAAGCTCTGCAGCTTCTGGTGATTCGAATTTGATTGACACGGATACCCGCCAACGCGACGATTATTCATCATACCCCAACAGCTCACTGCTGCGGCCATCATCGAGTGCTGGTAGAGCGTGCGTGTCGCCAGAATGGTCACCAGGATGGTGGCCAGAGAGATCCACTGAGAGCTCGTCTGATCCATTGTGTGATACGTCGTCGCTCTTCAGGTACGATCTCCAATCTACAGAATCGTCGCCAAACACCACAAAATGCGGATTTACCAGCGACTCGCTGGCGTTGTAGCGCAATTGGCGCATACTGGTGTCGGTCATATGACCACCCGCCTCTTCGACCACCACTTGTGCTGCAGCGGTGTCCCACTCCGATGTAGGGCCCAGACGCACGTAGACATCGGCCGAGCCTTCCGCCACCAGACAGGACTTCAACGAGGCACCGCGCGAGATTTCCCGGTGCGCACCCAGACTGTGCAGAAACCACTGCAAGTACACATTGTTACGATTGCCGCGTCCGCAGGCCACGGTAAGGTCCTCGCGATCGGCGTGGCGCACTGAAATGGGTTCTGGCGTCTGACTCGAATGCTGCCGAAAAGCGCCGCCGCCTTGCCAGGCGAAGTAGGCCAGATCCAGCATCGGTGCCAGCACGACGCCCAAAACCGGTTTACCGTCCTGAATCAAAGCAATATTGACGGTAAATTCGCCGTTACCTTTGAGAAACTCTCGGGTACCATCCAGTGGATCGACCAGCCAGAACGTATCCCAGACGCTGCGCTCCCGATTCGGCGGTATACGCTCTTCCGACAACACAGGAAAACTTGGCTCTAATTCCTCCAAAGCGGTCACAATAATGTCGCTGGCTTCGCGATCCGCGCAGGTCACCGGTGAGAGGTCGTCTTTGTGGCTTACCTGAACTGATGGACAGCCATGCAGTTCGATTAATCGAGCACCCGCAATACAGGCGATTTCTCGCGCTTGGTCGGTAAGCTGACTAAGTCCATTCAAAGTGAGCACGCGATTGGGGAGCCGTATCGATCGATGATTAATTACCGGAGCGGCCAATTATTTAGAGCCTTTAGGCAAATCCACCCAACTTTGCACAAGCGGCTGGCAAAGCGTCACAGATCCCACCGAAGCTGAAAATTGTCCTCTGACATCGGGGCTGACAGCAGCTGCCAGTTCATGCCCAACAGCCGCCTCGTGCTCGCGGAACCGGCACACCTACATCAGTCGATTCAGATTGCCCGCTTCCTGCCAGCGATAGCGACCACCGGACTCGGGTCGTGTGGTTCGCTTCAGATGGTCCACCAGTTCCGGCGGTGTACTGGAACTGGGTGTCAACAGAATGTTCAGATTGAAATCGCCGTTGCCTTGCACGTTCACCATCCCTTCCGCTACTAGATCGCCACCACTGGCGCTGATGGTGGCCTGATGCGCTCCGCCGTCTTCTGGCTCTATGTTCACTGACAGCGTGCCTAGCCCGATTGTGATGTCCGGACCGAAGACCACCGTATCGATTTCAGCGTTGTTCCAGTGGAGCTCGCCCAACAGCCGGGTAAGCTGTTGATTCACCATTCTTACTTCAGCGATCTCGCCCACGATGCTGCCTTTGAAAGAGGCTATGGGTACGGGCAGAAAAGGTTCAAGTTCGCGCGCTTCGATATTAACGTCGAGGTTATCGATGGCCAGATCCCCGCCCCAAGTGCGAAGCACGTCGCCGGTGCCGCCCCCACCGAGACCCGAGAAAGCCACGGCAACGCCGGTACCTTTTATTAACTTCGTGGGAGCAAAACGCCAAGTCACATCACGCAGCGTAAGTGGCAGTAAATCGTCGGTAGACACCACAGCAGCGACTTCACCACGAAATAAACGACCAGAGACCCCACTCAACGTCATCGGCTGTAATTGAGGTTTAATTTTCTCAACAACCGGCGCTGCCGGAAACAGAAACACCACCGCAACCGCATAGACCAACAAGCCCAACAGCACCAGACGAACCACTCGCATCAGATCGGCTCCACATTGAATCGTGCACTGACAGCCCCGGGTGCTTTGGTTTGTCGGGTAATCGTCATGGTTGTGATGTCGTAGCCGTAGAGCTCTATCTCAGCAAGCACTTTCACCAACTGATCAAACGGCACCGCCGAGAATTGCACACGCGCACCCTTACGATCGCTACCGGCCGGTTCAATCCTGTCAGGCGGTGGTTGCAATTGTTGCCGATTGACCAACGCGTTGACCAGTTGGAACGCCTCGAGCTTTTGCAACTCGGGGTCCAGACCGGACCCTGTTACAGCTGATTGACCTTCAAGCACTGGTATGGCCTGCTGTATGAAAGTCAGATTTTCTTGCTTGGTGGCGATGTTTCGTTTGGCCGTCTCAGTACCGCTCGTTAACGGATGCCAGACAAGCGCGTACAGCAAAGCCAGTAACACCAATATGCCGACTACAATCACAATGATTCGGTCGCGCGGTGTTTGTTGTAGATACCACTCTTTCATCATTCAATCCTCAGTCGACTTCGAAGACCTTCCTGGTCGCGGTTAGCAGACTGAACGGTGAGTTCAAGGTCGTACTTTTGCAGTTCCGCTTTCAGGGCATCCAAAGTGGGTAGAGCATCGGTGGTTACATCAAGGTCGAAGCGTCCATCACGCACAGCCAAAGAACGAATGACGGTGTCGGGTTCTGTCGCGAAGGCTTCAGCGATGGCGTGCAAGTTGTTGGTAAACCCCGAGCTGTTGCCACCGCCTTGTGCATTAAGGGCCGCGCGCACCTGGGCCATGGGACGAACCATGCGAGAGTTCGGCAGGGCCTGCTTGAAGGCTTCGACGATCTGCCCATCCAGAGCCTGCTCTTGATTCTTCAAAGCGCGGTAGTCAACCCACTTACCACTGATCAGGATCACCGCCAATGCTGCCGCCAGAACGCCTGTCCAGCGCCACGGCTTCCAAGCCTTGTCCATCTGCGATTTCGGGCTGTACTGGCCCTGCAGCAAATTGATGGTAGGAGAATGAGCTAGACCGCTGGCGTACAGGCTGAGCACATCGCTGCACGGACGGGTTTCCACCTCAATATCGCTGGGCGCCTGCACATCCCCGGCCTTAGCGGATGTGCGATACACTCGCATCGAGGCTGCAGAATTTTCCGGCAAATCGTTTTTCGCACCCGTGAGCGCCATGCCCGCCATGTCGGTATCGATAGAGAAACCTTTATGACCGTTCAGCCGCACCACGGTTCTAGCGCCGTCTACCAGTGCAGTCCAACCCACGCCACCGGGTTCGTGACTATCGAATTTGGGCAAAGCCAGAGTTTCAGGGACAATTTGCGTGGGCCGTAAACCGGCTTCCGCGCAACGCTCACTCAGATCATCCATGGTGTCACTGTCCACCACGGCAACCGGGAACACATCGTCCTTACTCTTGGGTCCGAGCGCAAAGTGCAAACTGTCTACGTCATCGGCCAGTTGCTCTTCCAGTTCGTAGCGCACAGCCATACCGGCCGCTCGCGCCGAACCACCCGGCACGTGAGCTTCCGACAAAATGATCTCGTTACCGGGCAATACCAGAATCGAACGCTTACCCTCGACCTCGGCTGCTGCCTCGGCTAGAGTGCCACTGTTTATGTCGCCGGACAGCTGACCGTTTTCGTCTGCTTGAGCCCAGCGCACGGCATCAACATGCAGATCCGGCATGTGAATGATGACTTGTCTTGCCACCTGTTTCCTTCCTAAATTAGAGGGTATCGCGTGATCGGTAGATCACCCGAGTCTTTCCCTCAGAGTCTCTTTCAAACAATGTGTACTGCGAGATCGAAGCGGCTTCTGAAAGCACATCGATCCGTACCTGAAAAAATCGCGATCGTACGTCATACGTGCCCGCGGGCGCTACTTCCTCGCCACTCTCTACGGCTGCTTCACTGTCAAAATCCAGTGTACTGTTATACGGGGTTAAATCCCGATCTTCACCACTGAGGCTTTCGGCAGCATCTTCCACCTCCAGCGAAAATATGTCTTCACACGCAGGATAGTCCTCATAAGCACCTGAATCCCAACGCGACAACTCCGATCCTAGCGGTTCCAGAAATTCCGACAACGACGCGATGACTTGGGGCGTTGCGGTATTCACATTAACCGGGGTCGGCCCCTGATCAATCGGTAACACGGCAATATGCGGCAACAGTAATTGATAGTCCTCGTGTTCTTCTGGTATTTGCGAGCTAAAGCCTTTTACCAGCTGTAACTCACTGACACCGACCATTGGGCCGTTGGCCGCACGATACGACGGATCCAGCCCACTGTAGTAATCATCTTCCGCGCCATCGGGCAGCGTTGCGTCCAAATTGCTGTCAATCCAGTCGACAATCGCATCGGCTTTGGTGACATCCACGTTCACTTGAGCCAACAAACGCCGCAACTGTTCTACGTACACCGGCGCCGCATTGCCTTCTGCATCAACCACATTATTGAGATTGAAGTGCCCTTGCATGTCCACGATACAGCCCTGCAAGGTCGCGTTGTCCATCGGAATGGGCGGTATGGTGGTCGCCCAATCATCTTCCAACGAATCCGTTCCGTCTCGATCGGCGGATTGAAAGTCCCGATACAATACCGCAGCACCGAAT
Source organism: uncultured Granulosicoccaceae bacterium (assembly GCA_937951695.1). GTDB lineage: Bacteria > Pseudomonadota > Gammaproteobacteria > Granulosicoccales > Granulosicoccaceae > Granulosicoccus. Next base: position 11,438 of record CALFBL010000043.1, read on the forward strand.
CGTTCACCGCTGATTCCGAACGAACGGGCTTGCTGGATCATGCCTTCATTTCCTTCCCGCGCCAGTGCAAACTGCTGTCGCGCTACGATCGACACTATGGTTATAGTCCCCAATGCGACAACCAACAGGGCTGTGATAATCGCAACACCACGTTGGCGCTGACACGTCGACCTTATCGCCAAACTATTGGCGTCTAATTCCGCTTTACTACTCATCTTGGCAGCGCAAACAATCGAGTGATCGTTCCTAGGTCTTCCAGCTCCAATTGCACTTCAACCGCCGCAGGCAGACCCGGATCTTCCAGATCCAGCGGCGGCCAACTGTCGTGATAGGACCCTACTCGATCCAGATATCGCAGGGATAGATCTTCAACTCCCTGCAACAGCTGAGTGCGTTTAGTCGGGCCATCACTGATCGTATCTAGGTGGTACCAATACCCGCGAATCAGCTTGTCATCTTCCAGAGCGTAGCTTACCCGCTGGAGGTTCGATCGCGCTGGCATGACATCGCGTGCCGGGTTGGTCCAACCGGCCCGACTGAGTTCAATCATCGAGTCCCCTTGCAAGCTAAACAGGACTGAGGGTATGCGTTCATCCACCGCAGAGCGTACCGGACGATCCACAGCTTGGCTAAAGTCCTCCGCCATCCAGTAAAACGTGCGTTGCAATTCAACCAAACGATCGGATTGCTCAAACACTGCGTTGCGCGTTTTGTTCATCTGAAACAGCATGCCAAAACCTGACGCTCCCAACACCGCCAGAAGAAATACTGCCACCAACATTTCGATCAGGGTAAAGCCTTTTGCCCGGTTCACTGTCGGAACTCCGGGTTGCCGACGATTCCGGATACAGCGTACACGTAGCTGTCCGCTTCCTCATCGAGTCGAACCTCTATGTCTATACGACGCAAATCCGGATCTTCGACTCTTTGGGTAATGGTGCGAAGGTACCAGCTACGTCCACCCATCGTGGTTTCGGTGTTTTTGGTACCCAATTCAGGCCAAGTGGGCAGTGCCTGCCATTCCACTAACGCATTAGCGGCAACCCAACGACCGTATTCACGATTACGCAGGTCGTCGGCTCGAAAGGCACTGGCGCCCGCAGCGGACACTAATGCCGTAACTCCGACGGCCAAAATGGTCATGGCCACCAAAATTTCAATCAATGTGAAGCCTTGCTGACGACTCATCGATCAAGGGCCTCAATTTCGATCGGCAAGACTTCACCGGCAAACACCGCTTGTCGGTTATCACCGTCACCATCGGCTAAAATGATGCGAAAATCGGGGACCATTTCACCGTTAGACAAAAACATCACATGCGGCCTTATTGGATCTTCTTCAGTCGCCGCATCGAGCTCTTCTTCAAGCTCTTCCAGAACAATCGGTACGCCAGATATTTCGACCTCGTATTCGACTTTCAAATCCGGCTCTTTGAACTTCAACCGCTCATCTTCAAACACTTCCCAACTGGCTGCGCCATCGGCACCCGGGATCAACGTAAAGAAAGTATAGGACTCGGGGTGAAACCGGATGCCGTACTGCTGCCTGCCGTAGACCGCTTGATCGCGTGCCAGCTGCATCAGTAAGCTGGTTCGTTGGCTGGACTGCAGCACGGTTTTGCCGGGATTTCGAAAATCCAGATTAAGCACCACTGCTCCGATCAGAATGGCTGCGATGGTAATCACAACCAGTAGCTCAATTAAGGTGAACCCCCGGTCGGTGCGCGATGGCTGTTGCATGATGTTGGTGTGGTCCTGATGAACGTCACTATTCGGAGTTGTTGGTGATGTCTGCGGCGAAGTTTTCACCGCCCTCAGCACCATCATTACCTAATGAAATGATGTCATAGGGTCCAGTTTCACCAGGGCTTTGGTACAAATATTCACGCCCCCATGGGTCCTTGCCCAATGCTTTGATGTAACCACCGTCTTTCCAGTTAGTTGGCTCAGGATCACCGGATGGCTTTTCGATCAGCGCTTGCAGGCCTTGCTCGGTGGAGGGGTAAGTGAAGTTATCCAGCTTGTATAAATCCAGTGCTGCACCAAAGGTTTGTATGTCAGTTTTGGCGCGGACAACGCGGGCCTGATCTGGACGATCCATGACTAACGGCACGACGGTTGCGCCAAGGATAGCGATAATGGCTACGACAACCATGATCTCAATCAGGGTAAAACCCGATTGCTTTCGGGGACGTTGCTGCAACATGAGCGGTAATTCTCCAGAGAATTTAAAGTGTGGTAGCTACTGACTGATCGGCTCGAAAAAGCATAGCAGTCCATAATACGGTTAGCTTGCGGGATCCGTGCCGTGCCGCCGAGTACCCAGCCGTGATTTACACGCATCGCCTTTGCCAACACATTGACCTAAGGATCTCACGTTGATTCCGTCTGTTTTCATTGCCGTTCGCTCACCCACGTACTGGCTGGCGTTGTTTGTGCTCGTGCTGTGCGTCGCGCTGCAGTACGCCGGACTGGCAGAAACATGGCGCTTCCAGCGTCAAAGCATCGCATTCGGCGATTGGTATCTGTTACTTACCGGCAATTTTGTGCACTTGGGCTTAGGCCATCTATGGATGAACATGGCCGGATTCGCCATGATAGTGGTGCTGGTTTGGCAGCACTTCAACCTCCTGGAATGGGCTCTGGTTATCGTTTTTGCCAGCCTCGTGGTCGGGCTCGGATTGTACTTTCGAGATCCGCAAGTCGATTTTTACTATGGCTTTTCCGGTACTTTGCACGGTGTCATCATCGCAGGCTGTCTGGCAGACATCAGGCATTACCCAAAATCTGCAGGCCTTCTGTTGGTCTTGGTTATCGGCAAGTTGAGCTGGGAACAAATCGCAGGCCCATTGCCCGGTAGTGAAGAAACCGCCGGGGGAGCTGTGATTGTGAATTCACACCTGTACGGGGCCATCGGTGGTGCCATCATGGCGGCAATACTGTTGGGTATCCGCACAGCGCGTTCACACGACGCTTAAACGCCACCATAGTCCTGTTTGCCATCCCCGATCCAGCGCCGAATCAGGCCCGCCACCGACGTTGGTGAGGAGGCCATCAAATGATCGGCCAAATCGCTGACCAAATCCAACAAGTCATCATCCCGGCCAAGCTGTGCGATCCTGAATTCTGCAGCGCCGGTCTGACGCGTACCCAACACCTCACCGGCCCCACGGATCTCCAGATCGCGCTCTGCGATAACAAACCCATCGTTGGTGTCTCGCATAATGCCGATGCGTTCGCGAGCGGTTTTCGACAAGGGTGCCTGGTACAGCAGAATGCAACTACTCTGCGCACTGCCTCGACCCACTCGGCCACGTAACTGATGCAATTGTGACAACCCCAAACGCTCGGCGTTTTCGATGATCATCAGCGATGCATTGGGGACGTCCACACCGACCTCAATCACCGTCGTGGCAACCAAAACTTCGAGTTTCGCGGCCTTGAATTCAGCCATAATGGCTTCTTTCTCTTTTGGCTTCATGCGACCGTGCACCAAACCGACCGTGTGTCCGGACAACCCCTCTGTCAGAGCCGCTGCGGTGTCTTCGGCAGCTTCTGCCTGCAAGGATTCGCTCTCCTCAATCAAGGTGCACACCCAATACACCTGACGCCCATCATCGATCGCTGCGTTAACCCGTTGTACCACGTCGGCACGGCGTTGTGACTCCAGCGCCACAGTGGTTACCGGTTTCCGTCCGGGGGGGAGCTCATCAATGATGGAGACATCTAGGTCTGCGTAGGCGGTCATCGCCAACGTTCTGGGTATCGGTGTTGCGGTCATGATGAGCTGATGCGGTAATATGTCGTTCCGCGCTCCCTTGTTGCGCAGCGCCAAACGTTGATGCACGCCAAAGCGATGCTGTTCATCGATGATCGCAAGCCCGAGGCTGTCAAACTCTACATCGGCCTGAAACAGCGCATGGGTGCCGACCACAATGCGCGAGCGCCCCATAGCCATCGCCTCAATCATCGAGCGTCGATCGCTACCTTTGAGCTTTCCACTTAACCAACCCACCGAGATACCCAGCGGTTCAAACCAATCACAAAAATTCAGTAGATGCTGTTCGGCGAGTATCTCGGTGGGTGCCATCAGTGCCACTTGATAGCCAGCTTCCACCGCGTGCGCGGCGGCGAGAGCTGCCACCACTGTTTTACCGGCACCCACATCCCCTTGAACCAACCGCAACATCGGTTCCGATTTTGCCGTGTCAGCGAGCAGTTCCTCTAGCACTCGGACTTGAGCACCTGTCAAGGCAAACGTCAACGACGCTCTAAGCTGATCAGCCAGCGCGGAAACCGCGGCAATAACCGGCGCATTATTTACCTGATGTTGATCACGCAGTTGGCGCAACGCCATACGATGCGCAATGAGTTCTTCGATCGCCAAGCGTCGTATGGCCGGATGCACCCCGTCCATTAAATCTTGAATGTTGGCCTGCGGCGGTGGCCTATGCACCGTTTCCAGCGCGCTTACCAAATCCGGTAATCCGTTCGACCGCAGTACATCATCAGGCAAAAAGTCCTTTAATCGGTAGGAACGAAGCTGTGCCAGCGCCTGATCACTGAGCTTACGCAGGGTGCCCTGTTGCACCCCTTCAGTGGCTGGATAAAACGCCGTTAGGGTATTTTGCAAAGCTTGGCCTTGGTTGGCCAAGCGGTATTCGGGATGCACCATCTCGAGCATACCGGGCCCGCGACGCACTTCACCAAAACACTGTAATACTTTCCCGCGCTCAAATTGCTCGGCTTGTTTGGCGCTAAAGTGAAAAAAACGTAACGTCAGTGAGCCTGTGCCATCGCTTACCCGCACCAACAACGAACTACGTTGTCGTTGCACCACTTCAGACAACGCGACCTCGGCTTCGATAACACCTTCGTCCCCTGGTTTGAGTTCGCCGATGCGACGAAGCCGGGTTCTGTCCTGATACCGAAACGGAAGATGGAACAGCACATCCTGCAGTGTAAAAATGCCCAACGTGGCAAGCTTTGCCGCCATCGCGTCGCCAACTCCTTTAAGCGTCTTGACTTCGGCGCTGTCTAGAGCCACGTCTTTCGCCTTACCCGGAGTCACGGTCGTTTTTGCGTCTGCGCGTGCCGTCGAGACAGCCGACTTTTTTTGCTGCCGAACCACCTACAGCGCGTTGGGTGCTCAAGCACACAGGTGCATAATGCCTTCAACTTCCACCACCACACCTTTAGGAAGCTGGGACACACCGATGGCTGCACGCGCTGGATAGGGCTCTTCAAAGCGCTCGGCCATGACCTCGTTGACCAGTGGGAAATCTGCCAAGTCTGTCAGGTACACATTCAACTTCGCCACGTCAGCAAACGAGCCACCCGCGGCCTCACACACAGCCGCGAGGTTTGTAAACACCTGCTCGATCTGCGCTCGCACATCGTTGGACACCTTTTCCATCGTCTCAGGCAACAACGGAATCTGACCGGACAAATACACTGTGTCGCCGCAACGAACCGCTTGAGAATAAGCACCGATCGCACCGGGGGCCTTGTCGGTGGAAATGATATTGCGCGTCATGAGTTGTCCTGTTATCGGTGGGATCTAAAGGACAGTATAACGATCGCGTCAGGTTTCGCGGCGTACCGCTCTGACGCAAGTAAGGTTTCTAAGACGCCGGACAATTCTGGCCAGGTGTTGACGATCGTGAACCGAGAGTTCGAAACGGATCAGAATGTTGCCGTCGCCGCGATTATTGAACTCCATATGTTCAATGTTGACATCCATCATCGACATGGTGGAAGTCACCCGGGCCAAAGCGCCTTTTTCGTTAGCCAGCTGTAAAGTCAGACTGGCTTCGAACGTGTCAACGATAGTTGATGCCCATTCCACCGCGACATACTCACGCGAGCGACGGCGAAAGCGACGCACGTTGCGACACCCGCCGCGGTGCACAGCCACCCCCTGACCGGCAGTAATAACCCCTTGCACCTTGTCGCCAGGAATCGGGCTGCAGCATTTGGACAGATACACCACTGACCCTTCCCGACCTTCTATAAGAAGAGGATCGGTTTCGCGAAGCGGTTGTGGAGCATCGTCACCGTCATGCCCATCGCGGATTTGAATCAAACGCGCAGCAATTGTGCTCGGCAGATGGTGCCCAAACCCGACACTGCAATACAGATCATCGATATCGTTGAACCGGTACTCGGCCAGCAGGGCATCCACGTGCTGTGAATCCAACTCCGTAATCGATTGTTCGTAACGATCAAGTGCGCGTTTGAGTAAGCGCTCGCCGAACTCAAGCGCTCGGGTTTTATCCAGATTTCGCAAGAATTGGCGAATACCCGCACGAGCTTTACCAGTCACTACAAAATTAAGCCAAAGGGGCCGAGGTTCGGTCCGCTCCCCCGGGGTTATATTCACCGTTTGTCCCGATTCCAGCTTCGTCGACAAAGGCACATCCTGGCCATCCACACTGGCCTGGCGACAGGCGTTGCCAACATCCGAATGCACGGCATACGCAAAATCAACCGGTGTCGAACCGAACGGTAACTGAATGATGCGACCTTTCGGGGTAAACACGTAGATCTCGGTGGGGAACAGATCCACCTTCACGTTCTCTACAAATTCACCGGAATCATCCGACTGGGTTTGCAGATCTTTAAGCTCACCAATCCAACGCGCGGTCGGGTCATTGGGATTACTTTGCTCGCCCTCACGGTACGCCCAGTGCGCAGCGACACCAGCGCTTGCGATCTGGTTCATCTTAGCGGTTCGAATCTGTACCTCCACCGGAATGCCGGTATCGTCGACCAGCACGGTGTGGAGGGACTGATAGCCATTGGCCTTTGGAACGGCTATGTAATCTTTAAAACGCTTTACTTTGGGTTTGTACATTTGGTGCAAAATACCCAGCGTGGTGTAGCAGTCCTCGATTGAATCGACAATGACCCGAATGGCGAACATATCCAACACCTTTTTAAACTGCTGGCGCTTTAGCTTCATTTTTCGATACAGGCTGTAGTGATGTTTTTCGCGACTGGAGATAGCGGCGTTCATACCCTTCTCGCTCAACACTGTTTTTATCCGGTTGACCACATCATCACCGAGATCGCCTCGTCGGGCACGGGCTTCGGCAACCAACCCGCACAAGACTCGATACCGCATCGGGTAGACCGCTTCAAAACCACGATCCTCGAGTTCGCTCATAACGTCGTTCATACCCAAGCGGTTAGCGATGGGGGCGTATATCTCCAAGGTCTCTAAGCCGATGCGGCTTTGTTTAGGGCGCGGCATCGAGCCAATGGTGCGCATATTGTGTAACCGATCCGCCAATTTAATCAGCATGACCCGCAAATCTTTAACCGTTGCCAGCAGCATTTTCCGGAAACTCTCAGCCTGAGCTTCCCGCTTGGATTGGTATTCGAGAGAATTCAGCTTGCTTAAACCGTCGACGATCTCGGCTGTGGTCTCACCGAACTGCGCCGCAAGCTCTTGGCGAGTGACGTCGCAATCCTCCAGCACATCGTGGAGCAAAGCGCCAATGATGCTCAGGTGATCGAGTTGCATCTCGTTGACGATACCAGCGACTGCGATGGGGTGGGTGATGTAGGATTCGCCAGACTTTCGGGTCTGGCCTTCGTGCGCATCGCGGGCGATGGTGTATGCACGGTTTATGTCAGCAAGTTGTTCACTATTAAAGCGCGGCCGGAGAGCGTCGACGAGGGATGCATAAGCGGCTAATTCCGGCTTTGCCATCGCCAGGCTCTGTGGCTCAGCCATTGTGGTACGCACCCGCAAACGGGTGATGCCACATCCCTGTAGCGAGTGAGAGCGGGCCACCGCACCGACCCCGCGGGTCAGCCGACGGGCGACTACTCTTTAAGCGATTGAAATTCTTCGCGTAGCTCTTTGTCATACAACACGGGTTCTGGGTTGATTGGCGCCGGTGGCGGCGTGTCTTTTAAGATGTCCTCATCCACCATGCCTTCTGCAATTTCTCGCAGGGCGATGACCGATGGCTTGTCCTTATCAACCGGCAACATGGGTTCAGCGCCCATAGAGATGTTGCGAGCGCGCTTGGCAGCGACCAAAACGAGGTCGAAACGATTACCAATTTTTTTCAAACTGTCTTCAACAGTGACGCGAGCCATAACAATTCCAGGTTGAGTTTGCGTTGTCCAGCATATCAGTCTAGTTATATTGCTACGCAAACACCATAGCCACAGACCTCAGAACAGCCATTTTCACGAAACCGTTGCAACACATTCACAAGCGAATCGAGCTATCCGACCAAATTAACGCATTTCTACCGTTAAACCATTGCATAAAAGGGGCCGATCAGTTCGTCAGACTTGCCAATAGCGCTTGATGCGATCTGGCCTGACGACGCTGAGCCAGTCGCTGAGAGGTGATAATGGCCTTTAACTCATCCAGCGCTTGGTCGAAGTCGTCGTTGAATACGATAAAGTCGGCACGCGCGTATTCGCGCATCTCGTTCACCGCCTCTTCGGTTCGCCGGGCAATGACCTCTTCCGAATCCGACGCCCGCCCCCGTAACCGCTCTACCAAGGCATTCTTCGAGGGCGGTAGAATGAAAATCCAGATCACTTCGGGGTGGGCGGTCTTGACCTGCGCCCCACCCTGCCAATCAATCTCAAGAATGACGTCGCTGCCTTTATCCAGGCAATACTCAACCGCCGCTAAACTGGACCCGTAGTAGTTACCAAAAACCTCTGCGTGCTCAATAAACTCACCACGCTCGATCATGGTTTCAAAGCTCTGGCGATCAACAAAATGGTAATCCTTACCATCGGTGTCTTTAGGTCGCAACGGCCGAGTGGTGTGCGAGACCGAGCAATCCAGCTTCGGCACGTCACTGAGTAGCCGGGTCACCAGACTCGTTTTGCCCGCACCCGACGGCGCTGAAACAATGAACACCGTAGCATCAGCCGAATTCATGCAGACCTCATTGGAGCGAGTGAGCATTCACCCCGCGTACTATAGCGGTTCACTTGCCCAATTTCGCCCACTTTTGCTCAGGAAATAACTCCCTATGGCCCTAACAAAATCACGCGTCCTGCCCACTGGCGCTACCGCCCCCGATTTCGCCCTGACCGACACCCGCTCCAACACCCAGGTCACACGCGCCGATTTCAACGGGAGCCCTTTGCTAGTTGTGATCATGTGCAACCATTGCCCGTTTGTGGTCCATCTGCTCGACTCCTTGGTACAGCGAACCATTGAATTTGCCGAAAATGGCGTGTCCACGGTGGCCATCAGCGCCAACGATGTAGCCAGCTACCCACAAGACGGGCCGGATAAAATGGCCGAATTAGCGGCGAGCCGGGGCTTTCAATTTCCCTACCTATTCGATGAAACCCAACAGGTTGCCAAAGAATTCAAAGCGGTTTGCACGCCTGAATTCTACCTATTTGATGAAGAGCACACGCTGTTCTACCACGGCCAATGGGACAGTACTCGCCCCAGCAGCGGCACGGCCACCGGCGACGATGTGGCCCAAGCCGTCAAAACACTGTTGGCGGATGAACCAGCACCATCGAATGTAAAGGCGGCGGTGGGCTGCAGCGTCAAATGGGCCTAGCCTGTGTCTCTGTGCTGATGCCCGTGGCACGGGTGGATGCATTTGTTGTTCCCGCTATACAGAGCGTATTGAATCAGCGTGACGTTGATGTAGAGTTGATACTCATTGGCCCTACCACACAAGATGACCCCGAGCACACCGTTGAGCAGCATATTCACCAGCAGTTTGCAGGGGATTCGCGCCTGATATTCCAGCCGCGAACCGCCTCTGGCATTGTTAACGCTCTGAACCTTGCGCGTCAGCACGCCAACTGCAGTTATATCGCCCGCATGGACGCCGACGATGTCTCGGAAGCTACACGCTTGAAACATCAAATATCGTTGTCGCAAGCGCACGGGGATGCATGGCTTGTTGGAGCCTGTGTCTCTATTTTTTCCGACAGCCACAAGGTACTCAGCGGCAATCGCCAGTACGAGCGCTGGTTGAACCAACACACCCACCCAGCCGACATAAATCACGCGTGCCTAATAGAATCCTTGTTACCACACCCCACCTGGTTTGCGCATAAATCTGTCTGGGACAAAATCGGCGAATACAGGCACGGGGACTTTCCCGAAGACTACGACTTCATTCTTCGCGCCTGGCTGCTGGACATTCCCATGACAAAACCGGAGACCACCTTACTGAAGTGGCGCGAACACCCAGACCGACTCACGCGTACAGATTCGCGTTACCGACGGGAGGCATTTACGCGTTTAAAAGCGCAAGCTGTGATGGACCCTCGCAGCCAGCTTGCCGTGAATGAGGGACGTCAGGTGTGGATTGCCGGTACCGGTCGCAATGCACGCTACTGGCACGATGCACTCGAATCGCAGGGTGCGCAGGTAGCAGGCTTTGTCGATCTGGATACGCCGAATGCTAAACAGCGTAAACGCCACAAACCGGTTATCCGATATCCGGATCTCGCCTGCGAGCGGGGCGAAGATTTACTCATCACCGCGATCACAGCCTTTTCTGCTCGCAACAAGTTAAAGATCTGGTGTGCCGATCACGGCTTGAAAGCGGGTGTGGATGTGGTGTTTGGCGGCTGAATATCGGTCGGGTCGGAGGCAGGGTCACCCCTGCCGTCCGCCCACACCACCGTGCGTACGGGACCGTACACGGCGGTTCAAGTGCATCTCTGCCACAGCTGAAATTGATCAAGCAAACTCAGAAGACCCCATTCAGACAGTTTCCGATTGGTCACTGCCCCGTGCCTATGCGAAGCCCCTGCATTCCACCAAGCCTTGCGCCCAGTGGCAGTGGCTTTACGTGCACGCTCCGCATTCAGCCCCAATGCAATAAGCTTGCGGCACTGAGTCTTTGGCTTCTTCCACTGCTCCCAGAGTATCTTACGGAGCCGCCGTCGAATCCATTGATCCAGTGTCACGAACGCTTGTTTCACTGTGGACAACCGAAAGTATCCGAACCAACCACGCAGGAACATATTCACTTCCTTGATCACTTGCACGATGTTTCGGCCACGACCTCTATGAGTGATTTCCCGTATCCTGTCCTTTGCCCGCAATACCGATTGCGGGGCCGGCTTCAATTTGGGTTTACGGTGATTGCTCATCGTATACCCCAGAAACTTACGATTCCAGGGTCGATCAACGGCACTCTTGTCTCGATTCACCTTCAGGAGCATTCTGTTTTCAAGGAAATTCGTTAGCGACGCCATAACACGATGCCCGGCTCGCTGACTACGCACATATACGTGGCACACTATCATCAGCATAACGGCAGAAGTTGTGCCCACGTCGTTCCAGTTCCTTGTCAAGATCATCCAGAAGAATGTTCGACAACAGCGGTGATAGCGGGGAGCCTTGTGCCGTTCCCGCCTCGCGAATGCTCACTGTTCCACCAGTC
>CALFBL010000044.1 GCA_937951695.1 uncultured Granulosicoccaceae bacterium
TCAGCCTATGGCGTACCCCGTACTGGGTTGACCGGCAGCCAGCAAGCTTTGCTGCGCAGCAGCTTTGGACAAGCGGGAGACGCGCTACGATTGCAGGCGACTGTTCAATCGCTCATCGTTGCCTTGGGTGCACCGGTGGCCGCCTATTATCCGCAGTGTGCTGCTTTTTTAAACACAGACGCTGTGTTGCATGAGCACGCCGCGGTAGCCAATGCGCTGGGCGCTGTTGTCGGGAGTGTTCGCCAGGATGTGGTGCTGACTCTGTCACCGGCTGGTGGCAAGCGGGTTCGGGTTCACTATATCGATGGACCGGAAATTTTCGATGATCTGGAGGAAGCTGCAAGCTGGGCGCTAGAGCGGGTTCAATCGATGGCCCGGCAACGGGCGATGGATGCTGGAGCTGAAGCGGTTAGCGTGGTGACCGATCGACGGGATAATGTGGTGGAAGACAACGGCCACCTCGTGTTCTTTGGCAGTGAAATCTCAGCGACCGCGATGGGCCGACCGGCCCATCGCGATAAAACCGGATAGCTCGCTAGTTATTTACGCGCCGGTTTCTTAGGAGCATAAATATCGGTCACAGTCCCTTCGGCCACTTCAGCGGCGAAGTTGATGGTTTCCGATAAGGTTGGGTGCGGGTGAACGGTGAGCGCCAAGTCTTCCAAATCAGCACCCATCTCGAGCGCTAGTACCGCTTCACCGATCAGTTCCCCGGCGTTCACACCAACGATTCCGCAGCCCAAAATTCGATTGGTTTCCGGGTCGTAGAGCACTTTGGTTAAACCTTCACCGCGATCCATGCTTAAGGCTCTGCCACTGGCAGCCCAAGGGAAGACCCCTTTCTCATAAGGCGTACCGTTGGCTTTCGCATCGGTTTCTGTAAGCCCCATCCAAGCCACTTCAGGATCGGTATAGGCCACCGATGGAATGGTAAGCGCATCAAAATACGATTTTCTACCGGCAATGACTTCAGCCGCCACTTTACCTTCGTGGGTAGCCTTGTGGGCCAACATGGGTTGACCCACAATGTCACCGACGGCGAATATGTTTGCCACATTGGTGCGTTGTTGCGAGTCGACCTGGATATAGCCTCGGTCGGTAACGGTTACTCCAGCGGCTTCAGCGTTGAGCGTTTTCCCGTTCGGAGAGCGTCCGATAGCCAGCAGCACCCGATCGAAGGTGTCGGTCTCAGGCGCGGATTTGCCTTCAAACTGGACTTCCAAACCGTCCGGTTTTGCACTGATGCCGGTCACTTTCGATTCCAGAAAAATATTTTCAAATTGCTTGGCCAGCCGCTTTTGCAGCGGTTTAACCAGATCGGCGTCACAGCCTGGCATCAACCCTTTCGAGAGCTCAACCACTGTGACCTCAGTGCCAATACCGGCGTAGACCGAACCCATTTCCAAACCGATGATGCCACCGCCAATCACTAGCATGCGCTTGGGTATGTCTGGCAGTTCCAAGGCGCCGGTGGAATCCATCAAACGTTCATCGTCATAGGGAAAGCCCGGCAATTTGACGCTCTGCGAACCCGCAGCAATTACCGCGTGATGAAATTCAATCGTGTCACTTTTGCCGTTGTTGTCTTTCAAGTTTATTGTGTGGGGCGATTCAAACGTCGCCACGCCATGACGCACATCTACCTTGCGATGCAACGATAAACCTTTCAGGCCACCGGTTAATTTTCCAATCACGGATTCCTTAAAGCCGCGCAATTTGTCGATATCGATATCTGGCTCGCCAAAGGTGACACCGTGAGCGGCCATATCGCGGGTTTCATTGATGATGGCCGCGGTATGCAAAAGTGCCTTCGATGGTATACAACCGACGTTAAGACAGACACCACCCAGTTCGGGGTAACGCTCGATCAACAGTACTTTCAATCCCAGATCAGCGCCACGAAATGCAGCGGTGTAACCGCCAGTGCCCGCACCGATTACCACCATATCGTAGGCATCGGCACCTAGATCGGCCTTCGGGGCAGCGGCCTCCGGCCGGGGCTTCTCGTCAGCGTCTGAACTGGTTAATTGGTTGGACTCTGCGCCCGGCTTTTTCGTTGAAGCTGCAGCAGGTTGATCGTTCGTATTGCTGTCTTTGGCCTCGGCTTTTTTCTCGGAGGTGCTGTTGTCCGAATCGCTCTCGGATGCGTTGCTGTCGCCAGCGCCGACGGCCACATCGACGACGAAAATATCCGAACCCGTTGAGATGGTGTCACCGACTTTGATCAGCACCGATGTGACACGTCCGCCGAGCGGAGAGGGTATTTCCATACTCGCCTTATCACTTTCAACTGTGATAAGTGATGTTTCCGGCTCGATGTCATCGCCTTCCTTGACCAACACTTCAATGATTTCCACACCGTCAAAATCACCGATGTCAGGAACCTTGATCGTCTGAAGTTCACTCATTACAGATAATCTCCCTGCCTGTCGGTTAGAGCATCAAACGACGAATGTCGCTGATTGATTGAACGTAGTGCGCCATGAATCTGGCCGCATCCGCGCCGTCTACAACCCGATGGTCGTAGGTCAGGGAAAACGGGCAGATCAATCGGGGCTCGAATTCCCTGCCGTTCCAGACCGGTTGCATCTTCGCGCGGCTGATGCCCAGAATGGCAACCTCCGGCGGATTGATGATCGGTGAAAATCCGGTGCCACCGATGCCGCCCAGACTGGAGATCGTCATGCTGGCACCTTGCATCTCATCGGGCTTGAGCTTTTTCGCACGGGCCCGGCTGCTCATATCATCCATCTCGGCAGCAAGTTCTGTGATGCTTTTCCTGTCGACATCCTTGAACACTGGTACAACCAGACCGTTCGGCGTATCGACTGCGATGCCGATATGGAAATACTTCTTCAGAAACAAAGCCTGACCGTCTGTTGATAACGAGGAGTTCAGTTTTGGATAAGTTTTCAGTGATTGCACCAGCGCCTTCATTTGAAACGCTAGCCCGGTGACTTTAGGTTCACCTTCTTTTTGCGAGGCTTTGAGCTCTTTGCGAAAGGCTTCCATTTCGGTGATATCCCCTTCGTCATGGTGGGTCACCATCGGTAGGTTTAACCAGGCGCGATGTAAATTCTGCGCACTGAGTTTGTTGATGCG
>CALFBL010000045.1 GCA_937951695.1 uncultured Granulosicoccaceae bacterium
AGCGTATCGGCGATAGAGGCGTCGTATCGATTAAGAAACAGGCAATTGCTGTGAATAGCGGCGATCTTCTGGCAGCGAGCTTCAAGCTCGGTATCCCCGGATCCCAACAGAATCAGCACCCCATCGTCTTTCGCTAGGCGCTCCAGCATGTGTTCAAGGGCTGTGCGTCCGTCTTTCATCGGGTGCAGTGCGATTGCCATTTTTTGATCGGTTAACCGTCCAACACTCGTCACAATGTGTTTCGGTGCGCGTTGTTCAAGCCAGGTAAGGGTGCGTTGATGCGCCATATAGTGCACCGCAGGCATCGGATCGATCGCTGCCAACCAGCCCAGTGAAGCATCACGGATCATCTTGAGCATGGACTCCCAACTCGCCGCACGGGCAGATTCGAACGCTTTTGATTTGGGTTTGATCTTGGCCGATGGCTTGGATGAGGGGTATTCGGTGCCGTTAAGAATACCCACTAAGCGCTGTTCCTTGGCCGCAGCCGATAGGTCAGCCTCAAGGCCTTCGCCGCCGTGAAACCCGCGACTGGGGTCATTAGGTTGTTGAATCTCACGCGCGTAGGTGGGGGACACGGTGTGGACTTTTCCGCACAGCCGAATGGCGGCAGCAACTGGATTGACACAGCTCCCCCAACGGGGGTCGATCATTGATTGCATGGGCACAGCGAGCCCGTCGTACCACGTGTCCCAAGATGACACATCGCCGGTGATCGGCCGAATGCCTTGCATGGCCAGATTATGAATACTGAAAACCCGTGGTATGGATTTAAGCGATGCATAGCGCGGATCGTAGAACGCTAAAATAGCGGCAAACGCGGCGTGCCAGTCGTGCAGATGGATAACGTCCACCGATGCGATTGCCCCTTCAGCAATAGCGCTGAGTGCCGCGGTGGAGAACAACGCAAATTTCGTAGCGTCGGTGGCAAAGGGTCGATCGGCCGTGTCGTTGCAATAAATCGCGCCAGGTCCGCCGACGCTGAACAGCGGATGCTCCAGGCAGATCTGCTGCACCCTTGGTGTGCCGCCGATCGGTACGGTATAAACATCAACCGACTCGATATCGCCCATAAAGGGTACGTTGAGCGCTGCGATGTTGGCCGCTCCGGGTAGCTCATGGAAGACGCCATACGCAGGCAATACAATGGAGACTGTTGCGCCGGTTTTGGCCAGCGCTGCCGGCAGGTCGCGCACGACGTCCCCAATACCGCCGACTTTGCCGCCGGGCAGGGCATCGTTTTCGGCGGCCAACATGCAGATATGCGGTTCAGAGCCCATGGAATATCAAGGTATCGACTGTTAGCGTTGGCGGTGGAGCGATTGTCCGAGGAAATCGGGTGTCACCAGCGTGACACCTTTTTCGGTCACACGGAATCCTTTGGCTTCATCCGCTGCACGATCCAAACCAACATCGGTCCCCGGCGGCAAAACAACGCCTCGATCGATGATCGCCCGTTCGATCCGGCAGTTTCGGCCCACCACGACTTCCGGCATTAGCACCGATTCACGAATCTGGCTGTAGGAATTAACGCGAACGTTAGTGAACAGCAGGCAGCGGTTCAGCTCAGCACCGGAGACAATGCAGCCGCCGGATACGATACTGTTGATGGCCATACCGGTACGTCCTTCTTTATCGTGCACAAACTTGGCGGACGGCAATTGTTGTTGGTGGGTGTATACCGGCCAGTCCTGATCGTAGAGATCGAGTTGTGGCGCCATATCCACCAACTCAAGGTTGGCTTCAAACAACGCATCCAGCGTGCCCACGTCTCGCCAATAGGGGGCGATACCCGGGCGATCTTCACCGAGTCGAAAGGCGTAGATTCTGTGGGACTCCACCAGCCTCGGCAATATATCGTTACCAAAATCGTGTGAGCTGACGCCATCGTCGGCGTCCTTAATCAGTTCAGAGTACAGAAACTCGGTACTGAACACGTAGTTGCCCATCGACGCCAGCACCCGCCCGGGTTTTCCCGGGATCTGTTTAGGTTCTGCAGGCTTCTCTTCAAAACCAATCACGCGTCCAGTATCGTCTACTTCAACGACCCCGAACGCGCCCGCCGCCTCTGCCACAGAGACCTCTACACAGCAGACACACATGTCGGCATCGATTTCCGCGTGCCGAGCGATCATTGGGCCGTAATCCATCTTGTAGATATGATCGCCGCCTAGGATCAGCACGTACTCAGGTTTGTGTTCGCGGATTATGTCCAGGTTCTGGAACACTGCGTCTGCGGTGCCTTTGTACCAACCGTCGTCGACTCGCATGGACGCCGGCAGAATGTCCATCGATTCACCGAATTCTGATCGAAAATTGGACCAACCATTTACCAAATGGCGTACCAATGAGTGCGATTTATATTGGGTTATGATCCCCATCCGATCAATCCCGGAATTGATACAGTTCGATAACGGAAAGTCGATGATACGAAACTTGCCACCAAAGGGAACCGCCGGTTTGGCGCGCCAGTCGGTCAGCTCGTGCAACCGGGTACCACGGCCACCAGCCAGTATCAGGGCCAGTGTTTTTTTCGTTATTTGAGAGATCCTGCGGTGGGACATGTCGCTCATAATTAACAGGCCGGTGATGTTAACAGTGTGTTTCAAGACTAGCGTAGTTCGGCACAGGATTCGCGTTGCGCTAACTATTAACGGCCACACCGGGCCACAAACTGAGAGTTGATCGCTGTTTTGACCGATTTAGAAGCTGGACGACCGTACCCGATGGGCTCTACCGTAGGCGCACTCGGTGTCAACTTTGCGCTGTTCTCAGAACACGCACAAAAAGTAGTGCTATGTGTGTTTGATGTTGAGGGCAGCCAAGAGATTGCTCGTTACGAATTGTTCGGCCCGACTGATCACGTCTGGCACGGCTTCCTGCCTGAAGCCAAAGCGGGCACCTTGTACGGTTATCGAGTGCACGGCGCCTACGAGCCTGACGCCGGCCATCGATTCAATCCCAACAAATTATTACTCGATCCCTACGCCAAGGATTGGTGTGGGCAGTTGCACTGGAACGATGCGATTTTCGGTTACGAACGCGGACACGCCGACGGCACTCGATCTTTCGATACCCGTGACAGCGCGCCTTATGTACCTAAAAGTGTTGCGATTGAAGCCCTCGATGCGGTGAAACCTCTCACTCCAGCCGCCGGCTGCATCGCCGACGCGGTCATACTGGAAGCTCAC
>CALFBL010000046.1 GCA_937951695.1 uncultured Granulosicoccaceae bacterium
ATCATCGATGCCGGCGCTGACACCATTGCAGCCTTTATTGCCGAACCGGTGATGGGTGCAGGAGGCGTGTTGATACCTCCCGCCGATTACTTCGAACGGGTCCAGGCAATATTAAAAAAGCACGATATCCTTTTCATTGCAGACGAGGTGATCTGCGGTTTTGGCCGCACTGGCGAATGGTGGGGTTGTGATACCTACAACATCAAACCCGATATGATCACCTGCGCTAAGCAACTCTCCAGCGCTTATCAACCGATTGGGGCGGTGCTGATATCCGATGCGATCTACGAGGCGTTCGAAGACTACAGCACACAACTGGGGATGTTTGGCACCGGCAATACCTACGGTGGGCACCCGGTGGCATCCGCTGTTGCACTGGAGACCTTAAAAATCTATGAAGAACGCAACATTGTGGAAGTTGTCAAAGCCCGTTCCCCGCACTTCCTGGAACGGCTGCAAGCGTTACAAAACCATCCACTGGTGGGGGACGCGCGCGGGATTGGTCTGATTGGCGCCATAGAACTGGTCAAAGACAAAGACACCCGGGACCCATTCGACCCAAGTGAGAAGATGAACGCACAGGTGGTGGCAGCTGCCCGAAAATGCGGGTTGGTGGTACGCGCCACACCCGGTGACAGCGTGGCTTTCTGCCCGCCGTTAATCATTACCGATGCCGAAATCGATGAGATGTTCGACGCCATGACGGACGCCCTGTCAGCGGTGCACAGCGTCTAGCATTAAGCTCAGTTGCTTACAGGCTTTCCAGCGTCTGTCAGGCGCTGGAATGCCGTTGCATCTTCACCGAACACATGACAATTGGCCGCGCTGACCTGCACATCGACTGATTGACCTTCTTTGGTAAGATCCATGCCCGGCCTTAACACCACAAAATTCTCCAACCCGGCACAGTTGCCATACAAATAGGTTGACCCACCGAGCCTCTCGGCCACGTCTACGTTCATCGGCAGAGAAAAGTCTCCAGACACCTCTCCCAGATCTTCCGGACGCATACCCACGGTCACGTTCGAACCTACAACGCCTTCGTGAGCATCGACAGGGATATGGACTTCATGCCCCGCCAGTTCAATCACGGCCATATCATGGCGGCCCTCTTTCAAAGTCCCGGTGATGAAGTTCATTCGGGGTGAACCGATAAAGCCTGCCACAAATAAATTTTTCGGATGGTGATACAACTCCAGCGGAGTACCGACCTGTTCCACATGCCCGGCTCGCAGCACCACAATCCGATCCGCCATGGTCATCGCTTCGACCTGATCGTGCGTCACGTAAATCATGGTGGCGCCGATTTGGACATGCAGCCGGGCGATTTGCAGACGCATCTCGACCCGCAGCTCAGCATCCAGATTAGACAAAGGTTCATCGAACAGAAAAACGTCGGGATCGCGCACGATGGCTCGACCGATAGCGACACGCTGACGCTGCCCGCCGGACAGATTTTTAGGCTTTCTATCGAGCAATTGGTCCAGCTGTAAGGTCTTTGCTGCCTTCTCGACTTTGGCCGCCACATCGGCTTTGTCCACACCGTTCATTTTTAGGCCAAAGCCCATGTTTTGCGCCACCGTCATATGCGGGTACAACGCGTAAGACTGAAACACCATAGCAATGCCGCGATCGACCGCGGCGACATCGGTCACATCACGATCACTGATTTGAATTGAACCGGATGTCAAGTCTTCAAGACCTGCCACCATTCTCAACAGAGTCGATTTTCCGCAACCCGACGGACCAACAAACACAATGAATTCACCGCTATTGAGTTGTAGGTCGATGCCGTGAATCACGGTTGTATCGCCAAAGCGCTTTACCGCCTGTTTCAGTTCAACATTAGCCACAGATGAGCTCCTTTAATGCGGTGAGGTGAAAACTGGGGTGGTGCCCGGTGCGAGTCGGCCGGACATGACCGCCGCCGATGCAATCAGCGGCTCGCGCCATTGAAGTAACTGAGCCCTCGACGTACGAAACGTGGGTGCGGTAATGCTGATGGCCGCAACCGCATTACCGCTGTGATCAACAATGGGGGCTGCGATGCAGCAACTGCCCGCAAAGTGCTCCTCAAAATCAATCGCGTAGCCGCGCTCACTGACCTGCGTCAGCTCTGTCTTTAACGCCTCAACATCAGTCACCGTATTGGCGGTGAGGCGGGCAAAAGAAATTCGGCCCAATATGGCATCCTGTAGCGGTTGACTGCACCACGCCAGCATGACCTTACCCACACCCGTGCAGTACACCGGCACCTGGGTACCGATACTGATCGACAAGCGCACACTCTCTTGGCTTTCGACATGGTCGATCACCACCATTTGGGTGTCCGCGTGCACAGCCAATTGCACCGTCTCGTTCGTCAGCGCACCGAGCCCCAACAGTTGATCGTGCGCCAACGTGCGTAAATCGGATCGAGACCAGACGTGATTGGCCAGCTCCAACATCCGAAACCCACCTTGATATAGATGGGTTTTTTCATCAAATATTACCAACCGCTCGTCGGTTAGTTCACCGAGCAGTCGGTGTAACGTGGCCTTGGGCAAGTCGGTTTGTTCTTGAATTTCGCTAAAGCGAAACGGACCCGACTCAACGATCAGTTCCAGCAGGCGTATGGCCCGTCCGAGGACACTGGCGTCCCTGAACGGG
>CALFBL010000047.1 GCA_937951695.1 uncultured Granulosicoccaceae bacterium
ATGTTGTCAGCAAACAATTGCATCACTTGATCACCTTCGTCCAGACGAAGTAAGCCGTGATCGACAAACACGCACGTCAGTTGCTCGCCTATGGCTTTGTGCAACAAGGCGGCTACCACCGAAGAATCGACTCCACCAGACAGACCGAGCAACACCCGTTCATCACCGATTTTTTCTTGCGCATCAGCAATCGCGTTCTCGATGATATTGACTGGCGTCCAGTTGCCTGCGCAACCGCATACATCGATAACAAAACGATGCAACAGCACAGCGCCTTGCTTGGTGTGTGTGACTTCAGGATGAAATTGAATACCAAAGCGTTTTTGTTCAGTATCGGCCATGGCAGCAAACGGAGCGTTGGCACTAGTACCAACAACATCGAACCCGTCGGGTAGCTCTACAACCCTGTCGCCGTGACTCATCCACACATCCAGCATCACATCCGGCATCGATTCGTCTAAGTGTTCCGGGTGTGCATGCACGGTTGTTAAGTTCGCCAGATTTGATATGGCGGGGATTGATTTCGCGAGGCTCGATTTTTCCTGGTTTGATTCCTCATTGTTCAGCTCGATGGTGACAGAGTCGTTTAGTCCATCAAACAGCACACAGTGCGCGGTTAAACGCATGGAGGCGTAACCAAACTCACTCTCGCCGCGATGCGCTTCAACTTTTCCGCCCAGTTGATTCACCATCGCCTGCATGCCGTAGCAGATGCCCAGAATCGGTACGTCGAGGGCTAATATTTCATCCGCTATGCGCGGCGAATCGGCCCCTACCGCAGATTCGGGACCACCCGAGAGAATGACACCAGAGGGTGAAAAATTCAGAATCGATTGAGCGTGTAAATCCCACGGATGAATCTCGCAATACACACCCGATTCGCGCACGCGACGGGCAATAAGCTGAGTGGTTTGACCGCCAAAATCAATAATTAGAATGCGGTCTTTGTGAATATCTGAAGGGCTCATTAACTCAGTCGGTAGTTCGGTGCTTCTTTAGTCATCTGTACATCGTGTACATGACTTTCCCGAATGCCTGCACCGGTGATTCGAACAAATTCTGCTTCGTTGCGCATCACGTCTATGGTCGGTGCACCGCAATAACCCATACTGGAGCGTATGCCACCAATCATTTGGTGGATGATCGTACCGACAGGGCCTTTGTAAGGCACACGCCCTTCAAT
The DNA here is from genome assembly GCA_937951695.1 of uncultured Granulosicoccaceae bacterium. Taxonomy (GTDB): domain Bacteria; phylum Pseudomonadota; class Gammaproteobacteria; order Granulosicoccales; family Granulosicoccaceae; genus Granulosicoccus. The sequence continues at coordinate 1,184 of CALFBL010000047.1, forward strand.
GCCTTCCGGCACCAGCTTTTCTTCTGAATCTTCATCGTCCTGAAAATAACGATCACTGGACCCTGCGCGCATGGCACCCACTGAACCCATACCGCGATACGATTTATAAGAGCGACCCTGATACAACTCAACCTCACCCGGGGCTTCCCGAGTTCCCGCCAGCATGCTACCCACCATCACCGTGTGCGCACCGGCGGCAATGGCCTTGGCCATGTCCCCAGAAAATCGAATGCCGCCATCGGCGATGATTGGCACATCCGTATCGGCCAATGCTACCGCGACATCCTGAACGGCGGTAATTTGAGGAACACCAACGCCGGCAACGATGCGAGTTGTACAGATGGAGCCCGGACCGATACCGACCTTTACCCCGTCCGCACCGGCTGCTACCAGATCGCGTGCCGCGTGGGCGGTGGCAATGTTGCCGCCGATCAATTCAACATCTGGAAAATGACTGGCCACCCAGGCGACTCGATCCAATACCCCTTGCGAGTGACCGTGAGCTGTGTCGACCACCAACACATCCACACCGGCCTCAACCAACGCGGTTATACGTTCCTCGGTGTCCCCTCCGGTACCCACCGCGGCGCCAACCAATAACTGGCCGGCGTCATCTTTACAGGCGGTTGGAAAATCGCGAGCTTTTTGTATGTCTTTCACGGTGATCATCCCGCGCAGCTCGAACACATCGTTCACCACCAGCACTTTTTCAATCCGGTGTTTGTGCAACAACTCAATTGCGGTTTCTTTAGAGGTGTGTTCTGGCACCGTTACCAATCGTTCGCGTGGGGTCATGATGTCGGCCACGCTGCGATCCAGTTGCTTTTCAAAGCGAATGTCACGGCGGGTGACGATTCCCACCAATTGCTCACCTTCGACCACGGGTAAACCGGAGATACCGTGCTGGGCAGTGAGATCGTGCACCTGTTGAATGGTCATAGTGGGAGAAATGGTGACAGGCTCTGTCACCACGCCGCTTTCGTGGCGTTTAACACGCAACACTTCCGCGGCTTGGGCTTGCACCGATAAGTTTTTGTGCACGATGCCGATGCCACCCTCCTGAGCCAGAGCAATCGCCAGGCGGGATTCGGTGACGGTATCCATGGCAGCGGAGATCAGCGGGATGTTGAGCGATAGCTTTCGCGTCAGGCGCGTTTGCAAGTGGATTTCGCGCGGTAATACCTCTGAATGCCGCGGTGTAAGTAACACGTCATCAAAGGTGAGTGCTTCCCGAATAGTGGACATGAGGGTTCGACTTCGTGTATCTCAGGTTGCGACCTTATGATACAGCAAGCCAGCGATAAACCCAGCAGGATTCGATCCCGAGTTTGCTACCATCTGGGCAGATGACTTCTTCCACCAAACGCAAAGTGTTTACAGTCGCCCGGTTGAACCAGGAAGTGGAGCGGCTGTTGGGGCGAGAATTCGGCACCCTGTGGGTTCAGGCCGAAATCTCAAACATGACCAAACACGGCAGCGGCCACTGGTACTTCACCCTGAAAGATTCACGAGCACAGATCAGCTGCGCGATGTTCAGCGGCCGCAACAAGTTCGTGTCCTTCTCTCCGGTACGCGGCGATGAGGTGCTGGTCAGAGGCAAGCTGGGTTTGTACGCCGCGCGCGGTGACTTTCAGCTGATCGTTGAACATATGGAGCCCTCGGGCGTAGGCAAGCTGCAAGCCGAATTCGAGCGGCTGAAAAAAGAACTTCACACCAAAGGTTGGTTTGACCAAGCCAACAAACGTGCCCTGCCCATGCGCGCATCGCGTATCGGCCTCATTACCTCAGCGACCGGGGATGCGCTGCGCGATGTCCTCACTGTGCTCAGGCGCCGTTATCCGCTCGCGCATGTGATCCTCTATCCGAGCCTGGTGCAAGGGAAATCCGCTGCGGCCGACATTGCTCGTGCTATCGAGCTTGCCAACCGCCGCAACGAGACCGAATTGCTCTTACTGGTGCGCGGTGGAGGCTCGTTAGAGGATCTGTGGGCCTTCAACGAGATGCCGGTGGCTGTTGCGATCAAACACAGCCAGCTGCCCATCGTCAGCGGCGTCGGTCATGAGATGGATGTTACTATCGCCGATCTGGTGGCAGATCAACGCGCCGCCACCCCGTCCGCTGCGGCCGAATTGGTTACCCCGGACATCAACTCGCTATTGCACAGCCTGAGCAACATCGAGCACCAGCTGCATCGCCATTGGCAGCGCACTCAAACCACCGCCACCGAGCGACTGAACCACTGGCAGGCCCGACATGAC
>CALFBL010000048.1 GCA_937951695.1 uncultured Granulosicoccaceae bacterium
TACGGTACGGCCGTTATTCGCCAGTTTGAAATGATGGGCGTCTACCCGTTGATTGAATCGGTGGCGCTGGCTCGATCACGTGACAAATTGCGCGCGCTGCAGCTGCTGTCGCGAAAAGGTGTCGGTTTGCCGGTAACAGGATTTGCCAATAAACCGGGGGATTCAAAAGATTTGATCAAGATGGTCGGTGGTGCGCCTCTGGTCATCAAGTTATTGGAGGGCACTCAGGGCATTGGGGTGGTACTCGCTGAAACCAACCAAGCGGCGGAATCGGTTATCGAAGCTTTTATGGGGGTTCACGCCAACATTCTGGTTCAAGAATTCATCAAAGAGGCGGGTGGCTCAGACATTCGCTGTCTGGTGGTCGGTGGCAAAGTGGTGGCGGCAATGCGGAGGCAAGCACCTGAGGGTGAGTTTCGGTCGAACTTGCACCGCGGAGGCTCGGCAAGTTTGGTAAAGATTACCCCGACCGAGCGCGCTACTGCAGTCGCTGCTGCAAAAATCCTCGGACTCTCGGTAGCCGGTGTGGATTTGCTGCGCTCCGAACGTGGGCCCTTGGTGATGGAGGTGAATTCCTCGCCAGGTCTGGAAGGTATAGAGGCCGCCAGTGGTAAAGATGTTGCAACAATAATCATAGAAAATCTGGAAAAGAACGCCAAATCCGGGCGTACCGCCACGCGCGGCAAAGGCTAGGTCACAAGAATTCTGAGCAACGTTATGGACAAGAACGCCCCGTTCGTTATTGGCGGGCAAGCGGTTGCCCCGGGCACTCGGCAAACCGTTGATTTACCGCTACCGCCGCTGTACACGCACACTTCCGTGGCGTTGCCCGTACACGTCATCAACGGAAAACAACCCGGGCCTGTGATGTGTGTTCTGGCGGCTCTGCACGGCGATGAAATCAACGGGGTGGAGATCATCAGACGCCTGCTGGCTTCAAGCGCACTCAAACGTTTGAGCGGTACCTTGTTGGCGGTGCCGGTGGTGAATGTCTACGGCTTTGTGCAGCAATCCCGCTACCTGCCTGATCGACGCGACTTGAACCGATCCTTTCCCGGTTCGGGAAGAGGGTCAATGGCATCTCGGCTGGCGCACACCTTAACCACCGAAGTGATTGCTAAGTGCACGCACGGTATTGACTACCACACAGCGGCGGGTGGGCGCACCAACTTGCCGCAAATACGGATCGACCTAGATCTGGACCCCGAAGCCTTAGCCTTAGCCAAAGCCTTTGCGCCACCGTTTATCATGGACATGGGGACACGAGACGGCACACTCAGAGACACTTGTCAGTTTCCCATGTTGTTGTATGAAGCCGGCGAAGCGCTGCGCTTTGATGATGTATCGATTCGGGCTGGCTTGCGTGGAACCCTGCGGGTTATGCGCTACTTGAACATGTTGCCGCAAACCAAAAGTACCGTCTCTCACGAGCCGTTCATTGCCAATGACAGCGAATGGATGAGAGCGCCTCAAAGTGGCATCATCCGATCCTCAGTACCGCTGGGCGCTGCGATTAAAAAAGGTCAGGTGCTTGGCGTGATTGCAGACCCGTTGGGTGGGTCGCAAGAATCGGTGGTGAGTCGTCGTAACGGTGTATTAATTGGGATGACCAAGATGCCGTTGGTGCACGAAGGCGAAGCATTGTTTCACGTTGCCTGTACGTCAGAGGTAAAGCGTGCAGCTCAAGCGGTGAATGAATTTCACCAAGGGTACGATGAGTTATAGCTTGATTAAAAAACAGGCCTGTCTGAGCGCTCGTCGACAAGCCTGTTTTGTATTCGGTAACCGATACGTTTGAGGTTAGTCTTTCAGTACAAAAGAGACTTTCATGGTTACTCGGTACTCGGTGATCTTGCCATCAGAGACCATCGCTTTTTGCTCTTTTACCCAAAGGCTTTTAACGTCCTTCAGCGTTTTGCTGGCGCGCTTTGCACCTTTATCAACAGCGTCTTCAAAGCTTTTGGGGGATGAACTGATGATCTCGGTAACTTTTACGACTGACATAACAGAATTTCCTTGTTTTGTTTGGGTGAAATGGCATGATATCGGGTGTGGGTTTAGCTGACAAGTTATGTGAGTGTTCGGTAAGACGTTGAGTGCTTTCCGTGTTTTTGCATGGCGGTGCACGGGTGTTAGTCATGAGAGTATCGTCCCAAGGTGCTCAGTTTTTGTCCAGTGTGCTTTTGAATCAATGAAAATTGCGCGATTGAGTGGCAAGGTTGGTGTCATCGGTTAATGACAGCAATAAGCTGCTTAAATCCTCGAGCTGTTTTGCCACTAAATGCGTGACACCTTGAGAGCGTTGAGTAACACCCGATACACAGATCAGTTGGCTGTTTAGTACTTCGTGGCGATACTTTTCCACGATCGCTTCCCAGACAATGATATTCATTGGATTGTGTTCATCTTCGATGGTCATGAACACAACGCCCTTTGCACTGCTTGGGCGTTGCCTGACTTTGACTAGGCCAGCTAAACGGGTGTGACGCCCATCCGGGATCTGCGTCCATTCAACCGAGCTTAAGATTTTTCTTTGTCGTAGTTGGTCGCGCAATAGGTATACGGGGTGATCACCCAGTGTTAATCCTGTGCTTTGATAATCCGCTACGGTGTTTTCACCAGCCGATGGTAGAGGCAACTGAATCTGTTCTTCAGGCGCTGATGCATCGCGCAACAACCCGGGCAGTTGTTCAACGCCTAATAAATCCCATTGTGCCTGATGACGATTGCCAGCGATGTTCTCTAGTGCGCCAGCGTTGGATAACGCTTGCTGATCGCCTTGATGAATTGCACTGCGTCGAACAAGATCTTCAGCGCTCATAAAACGACTGTCTTGTCGGGCCTTTAGCACTTGTTCAATGCCGTGGTTCGACAATTTTGCCACCAAACGAAACCCGAGACGCACAGCGGGTTCAGGATGTCTTGTATCCGGGTTCAGAGTTTTTCCGGGAATGAGTGTGTGGTCGAGTTCGCTTTCATTGATGTCTACGGGTAACACTTCTACGTTATGACGACGAGCATCTCGCACCAGATCCGATGAATCGTAGAATCCTAGTGGTTGACTGTTTAACATCGCGCACAAAAACGCGGCCGGTTCATGGCATTTGAGGTAGCACGACACGTACACCAGTAACGCAAAACTTGCCGCATGGGATTCGGGAAAACCGTATTCGCCAAAGCCTTCTACTTGGCGGAAAATACTCTCGGCAAAATCGGGGTCATAGCCGTTATTTAACATACCCCCCACTAGACGATCACGAAATTCAGACACCGCTCCTGCCCGGCGCCAGGCCGCCATGGAACGACGCAGCTGATCGGCTTGGCCTGCGGTAAAGCCTGCAGCCACCATGGCAATTTCCATCACCTGTTCCTGAAACACCGGCACACCGAGTGTGCGTTTGAGCACACGTTCCAGTTCCGGGTTCGGGTAAGTGACCTCTGCCAGGCCCTGACGACGTTGCAGGTACGGATTAACCATACCGCCCTGAATGGGGCCAGGACGTACGATGGCCACTTCAATCACCAGATCGTAGTAGTTGCGTGGTCGAAGCCTTGGCAGCATAGTCATTTGAGCACGAGACTCGATCTGAAAAACGCCCACTGTAGTGACAT
>CALFBL010000049.1 GCA_937951695.1 uncultured Granulosicoccaceae bacterium
AGTAGGGGTTCGGCAGGCAGCGCACGTCGAACATAAAATCGCTGCTCACGGGCATACCGTGTTTAAAACCAAACGACTGCAACACGACCAATAAGTTACTTTCGCTGTCGCCGTCAAGGTGGTGGCGAACAATGCCGCGCAGCTCGTGCAAATTCAGTGACGTGGTATCGATGACCTGATCAGCTGCGGCTTTAACCGGTTCAAGCAGGCGTGCCTCGTTATCGATTGCGATCGCTAGTGGTGAGTCGTCGGTACTGAGTGGGTGACGGCGCCGCGTCTCACTGAACCGCTGACTTAACGTTCGTCGATCGGTATCGAGAAACAGCACGCGCATTTGCACGTCATCCCGGCCCCTGAGCGTCTCCACAAGTTTTAGCAATCCGTCGGCGTTGTGACGTTCACTGCGCATGTCGACGCCAACCGCCAGTTTGTCGTAAATGCGCTCATCGGCCGCTAGCAGCCGATCGATAACATCCGGCAGCAAATCCGATGGCAGATTGTCGATGCAATGAAAGCCGTCATCCTCAAGCGTGTTCAGGGCAACAGTCTTTCCAGAGCCTGAGAGTCCTGTGACAATGGTTACCAAGGTCATGTATTCATTTTCCAGCGTCCACACTGGCAGTGTGGATCATTAAGTGGAGAGCATCGTAGTGTACCGAGCCTAGCTTCGCTCGAAGGGTCGAACCGCTTCGGCGAACAGCTCTTTCTGTGTCGTCGCGTTTCGCAACGCAGCCCGGTAGTTCGGGTTGTCGAAACGCAGCGCCAAATTGCGCAAAATTTTCAGATGGTCATCGTTGCAATCTTTGGGAACCAGCAGAGCCACAATCAGATCGACCTTATGTCCGTCAATAGCGTCGAAATCGAGGCCTTCTTCGAGTGTCATTAGAGCTGCAGCTGGTTCTTTTAAACCGCTCATGCGGGCGTGAGGCAGGGCGACACCGTGCCCAACACCGGTACTGCCCAGGCGTTCTCGGTTAATCAAAGCGTCGAGCACATTCATGTCGGAGAGCTCCTCATCGTCGAAGGCGTCCATTAGCAGCTCTGCCAACTTCTCGAGGGTTCGTTTTTTACTGACTAGCTGGCGCCGACAGTCCACACGCTCAAGGGTTAGCAATGCTGGCAATTCCAGCGAGCGCAGCCTTTGATCGGAGGAAGAAGGGTCGGTCTGCGCAGGTTCAGCGTTGGTTTGATTTTTTGACAAGCTTTCTTAGGCCACCTTGATCAGCTAGGGATCCGTGTGGCAGTAGTGGGTATGCGCTTATTGTGCGCTTTCTTCGGTCCAGTGGAAAGCAAGCAGCGTGTGCATTGGAGCACAATTGTCACAACGGGAAAAAAACACTGATGTGGAGCTGTGTCAAGGCTGGTCAGCCAAAACGAGCTGCTGCAAGGCCAAGAGGCTCGCTGGCCGATGGGTAATTGGTGGGCCGAAAGCAAAACGCCCGGCCAATTGGGCCGGGCGTTTTGTGAAATGATGGGTGGCAATAATTAGGTACTATCAGGGTACGGGTCTCAGACCTCGAGCACAGGCTTATCCCTCAGATGTGCCTTGGTTTTCTCTTTGCTGCGAATCAGCTGCCTGTCGAGCTTGTCCACGAGCAGGTCAATCGAGGCGTACATGTCGGGTTGGGTGGTGTCTGCGTATAAGTTTTTGCCGGCCATGCTCACTGTGGCTTCGGCTTTCTGTCGCGTTTTCTCAACCGTCAATATGACGTGAACTTTGAACAGATTTTCGGAGTGGCGTTGGAGTCGACTGATTTTTTCAGTAACGTAGTTGCGCATGGAGTTGGTGACTTCAACGTGATGGCCGGTGACGGTCAGATTCATGAGCTTCTCCTGAAGAAAGTAAAATTGAGGGTGATAGAGGCTAAATGAGTTAATTCAGCGATGTTCACTGTAGATGGGGCCGCTTGCGTGGCCAAGGGGGGAGAGGGGATACCGAATGCCCTGACTAATGCACAACGAGCGAATGCGGTTGTGGCCTGACGGATGGGTTGGCGGATCGGTGTGTTCATATCAGATCGATCTATTTTTCCTAGTTGTGTAAGAGCCAAATTAAGGATTGCATCCTGTGATCCAGGTTACGGCCAAATAAGTCAGTCTTGCTGTCCTTTTAAACTAAATTGCTCCTCTTATTAAACAAAATTCAATAGCTTAAGATTCGTCAAAAGCCAAGTTACATCACTTTCCGGGTTATATCAAAGACTAGGCGGTTGTTAGGTCTGTAGCTTTGAGAAACCTTCTACTACGGCCACCGGCACCACGGTACCGGCAGGCTCTATTGTTACGACTCAGTTCAAGCGCTTACGTTCGTTCGATGGGTCAATTCCCAAGCTTTCTCGATACTTGGCGACCGTACGACGTGCCACCTGAATCCCGTCAGCTACTAACTTACTCGCAATTTTGCTATCACTCAACGGTTTTGTGCGATCTTCTTCACTGATAAACTTTTTTATCATGGCGCGAATGGCCGTGGCAGAGCATTCGCCGCCGTTAGACGTGGATACATGGCTTGAGAAAAAGTATTTAAATTCGAAGATTCCGCGTGGCGTATGAATGTATTTATGTGTGGTCACTCGCGAAATCGTCGATTCGTGAAGGTCTAACTGTTCTGCAATATCACGCAAAACTAGGGGTTTCATGGCCTCTTCGCCGTATTCGAGGAAACTTCGTTGACGCTCAACAATGGCGGTTGCGACACGCAGCAACGTTTCGTTTCGGCTTTGTAAACTTTTGATGAACCACCGCGCTTCTTGCAAGTGGTTACGCAAGAAATTGTTGTCGTCGCTTTTGTCTGCGCGTTTCACCATCCCCGCGTACATGGCATTGATGCCCAGCTTTGGCGCAATGTCGGGGTTTAATTCAACCCGCCACACACCTTTGATCTTTTTAACGAATACGTCGGGCACGATGTACTCATCGTGATCATTGACAATCTGGCGGCCCGGGTGTGGATCGATGTTTTTCTGAATCAGTTCGATCGCTTCCATCAGTTCGCTTTCGGTTACTTTCAGTTGGCGACGCATGCGTGAGTAATCGTTCACAGCCAGTAAATTCAACTGATCCAGCACAATGCGCTTGGCAATTTCAACCGTGTCGCTGTTGGGCATTTGGCCGAGCTGGACAAGCATGCATTCGCGCGCGTCGCGAGCCCCGCAGCCGGCAGGCTCCAACGATTGCACGCGGTGCAATACCGCCTCGATTTCGCCTAAATTGAAGGTGTAGGATTCATCGTCAATGTCTTGGTTCAGCCCTTCCTGTAGCGACTCGATTGAATCGGTGAGGTAACCCTTATCACTGATGGCGTCGATGACCGTTTCAGCGATGTGCTGATCGCGTTCTGACAGGCTGGAGAATCGCACTTGCTCCATCAAATGATCTTGAATGCTGGTGGTATCGGCGTTATGAAATTCAGTGAAATC
>CALFBL010000050.1 GCA_937951695.1 uncultured Granulosicoccaceae bacterium
GGGCGAGGTTTCAGAGCATCGCCGACTGCCGCGTCTCGCGCCAGGCCACATAGACGCCCGAGCCGAAGATAATCGCTACACCGACCCAGGTCCAGAACGACGGCCAGTCGCCAAAAATCCACCATCCGAGCGCAGTGGCGGCAAGGATTTCGGAATACCCGAAAGGGGCCAGCACCGAGGCGGGGGTGCGGCTCATGCCCATCACCACCAGCATGTGAGCCACCGCGGCTATGACGCCGATGGCGAACAACCATCCCCATTGTGCCGGTTCTGTGGAATTCCAACCCCATTCGGGGGCTAGAGTGTCGGTGTTTGCCTGCGGCAAGAGTTCTGCGATCGCAATCAGCAGCGACAGAAACAAAGCGCCTCCTACCCCGGAGGCCATTTGCTGAATGGCTGGCGTATCTTCGGACGCATAAGCCCGAGTCACGGCGAGATAACAGGCGTAGAAAACGGCTGCGATCAGTGGCAGAAAGTAATAAATGGAGAACGACGCCGTACCCGGGCGAATGATGAACATTGCCCCGAGAAATCCGGTGACAACCGCAATGCGACGATGCCAACCGATGGTTTCCCCGAGAAACACCGAAGACAGAAGGGTCAGAATAATAGGCTGCACAAAGAAGATTGCAATACAGTCGGCTAAGGGCAACTGTTGTAGGGCCCAGAAAAAACACAAGGTTGCTGTAGCCAGTAGCACGCCCCTGAGTAGGTGAATCGACAGACGGTTGGTTTTGAAATGACCTGAACGCTTGCCACCGCGTTCCTGGGAATCGCTGCCACCGATAACCATCAGGGCCATGCTCATCACCAAAGCCTGAAACGCAAAGCGAGCCCAAGTAATCATAAGTGGTGACAAGGTATCGCCCAAGTATTTAGCGATAGCGTCCATACCGGGCGCGATCATGGTGCCTGCTATCATGAAGGCAATACCGTGCAGTTGAACCTTGTGATCAGCGGCCAAGTGGGTGTGTCATTCAGTCAGCCTTCAGCATCAAAATCAGATTGGTGCAAGCGGATTAATTTCTTCTGAACGTTGACAGCTTTTGCGTCATTAGGTGTGCGTCGTGTATATTCGCCGTTGGGCAACATTTCCCAACTGGAGCTGTTGTCCCTCAAGTACAAATCTAGGCACTCGTGTTTTATGCGTTTTAAGGCTTTGCCGGTGACAGGGATGGCGATTTCAACGCGCTTGAAAAAATTGCGTGGCATCCAGTCAGCGCTGCTGATGTAGAGCACCTCTTCATTTTTGTAGTTGTTGTTTTTGCCGTCATTGTTTTTATTGTCGTTGGCCTTCCCGTCGCTTCCGTTTCTAAAATAGAACACACGCGAGTGTTCGAGAAACCGTCCAAGGACTGACACCACACGGATGTTGTCTGATAGCCCCGGTACTTGTGGTCTGAGTACGCATATGCCCCGAACAATCAAATCGATCTGCACACCGGACTGAGACGCGCGGTACAACGCATTCACAACCCCTGGATCGACCAAGGAATTCATGCGGGCAATGATCTGTCCCTTGCCGCCCGCCTCGGCGATGCGGGTTTCGGCAGCGATGCGCTTGAGAATGAACTTGTGCAGCCTAAACGGTGCCTGTGCCAATTTGGTTAACTTCAATTCCTGACCCACACCGGTTAATTGCTGGAACACTCGATTGATGTCCTCGGCGATGATGGGGTCATCGGTAAGCAGGCTGATGTCGGTGTAGGTGCGTGCTGTGGTGGTGTGGTAGTTGCCGGTGCCGACGTGAACGTAGCGGCGCAGCCCAGATTTCTCCCGGCGAACGACCAGTAGCATTTTTGCATGAGTTTTAAACCCAACCACGCCGTAGACGACTTGAATGCCGGTTTCCTGAAGTTGATTGGCCAGCGATAAATTGGCCTCTTCATCAAAACGCGCCAGCAATTCGATCACGACGGTGACGTCTTTGCCGCGGCGTGACGCTTCCATTAGGTGTTCCACAATGATGCTGTCACGACCGGTGCGATACAGGGTTTGCTTGATGGCGAGAACCGCAGGATCCTGAGCCGCCTGACGAACCAGTTCAGTCACCGGTATGTAGGATTCGTAAGGATGGTGCGACACCAGCGGCGAGTGTTGTGCAATAGTTTCAAATATGTTGTTGTCGTCGGTGAGGTAGCTGGCAATGGCTGGCCGGAATGCTTCGAACTTCAAATCGGGACGATCGATCTGATCCGGGATAGCGATCATGCGGTTGAGGTTAACTGGCCCGCACACACGGTGCACTTCGTTGTCTTCCAGGCAGAAATGTTTTTGCAGGAATTTGACAATGGTCGGTGTGCATTGCTGATCGATCTCCAGCCGCACGGCCTGGCCGAACGATCGTTGCAACAGTTCGTGTTCCACAGCACGTTTCAGGTTAGCCACATCCTCTTCATGCACGTACAGCTCACTATTGCGCGTCACTTTAAACTGGAACATCCCCTTCGGTGTCATGCCACTGAACAAGGATTCCACATTGGCGTGTACCACCGATGACAGGAACACAAAGCCGTTTTCAACACCGCTTATGTCTTTGGGTACGCGGATGACTCGAGGCAGTGAGCGCGGTACGCGAAGCAGGGCGTAACCGGGATCCCGCCCGAACGCGTCACTGCCCTCGAGTTCAATAATGAACGTAAGACCTTTGTTCATGAGTCTTGGAAAAGGGTGTGATAGGTCCAATGCCAAAGGGCTGAGCACTGGAGAGATGTCGGTAATAAACAAGTCAGTGACCCAAGCCTGCAACTCAGCGGTCCAATCAGTTCGGCGAATGAACTGGATGCTCTGTTTGGCAAGGCTTGGCAACAGGACCGTATTAAGCAATTCGTATTGGCGTGCGGTCAGTTCTTGAGCACGTTGGGTAATCAACGTGAGCTCTTGCGACGGCGATAACCCATCCATACCCGCACTTTCAACCCCCGCCATGACCTTTTGGCGAGTACCTGCCACTCTGACTTCAAAAAACTCATCCAGGTTGCTGGCGGAAATGCACAGGTAACGCCAGCGCTCGAGTAAGGGGACGCTCTCATCGGCCGCCAATGCCAGCACGCGCTCGTTAAAGCGCAACAGGCCGAGCTCACGGTTGATCATGCGATCGCGCGGATTCGGGTGCGTTTCGGGCGGCGATTTGATAAGTGAATTGGCCATGAAATTGATTCGGGTACTGCGTAGAAATAATGTGTGTTCTATCACAAAAGACGGAACGCGCTCGATCGAAGTGATTGTCTGCAGAAAATCGTGCATCGATTGCACCAGTTTCGCCCGATGGGGACGCCTCCGGCGATCAGTTTTTCGAGGGTAACACCGATGGCGTGTTGCAGATCGGCGGTTTACAACAGAAGCCTCCGCGTGGATAACCTGATTCTGCGAGACAGATACTAAGAAGTAGGTATGGATTGGTGAAGAAGTTCCGATTGGTTACGCGCAGTGATTTTGACGGCTTGGTGTGTGCAGTGCTCTTGAAGCACCTCGATATGGTTGAACTTGCTTATGGATTCCCGCACTGGACTCGGTCGATTTCGGGATTTTCGAATATCCAACTACGAATTGATGATGCAGTTGATCGATTACTGCCGTGAAGCCAGCATTGAAGAGATACTGGCGCTGCCGGATGTGGCTGAACGTGTTGAGCTTTATGAAAAGCACAAGGCAGATTTTGCTGAGCAGATTCTGCGATGCAGCACCGTGCATGACAATCTAGTTGGTGCTCGATCTTCGCGGCGAAGAGGTGATTTACCCGGGGAGTCGCTTTGCGATTTACGCGATGTTTCCAAGTTGCAACATCTCGATACATCAGATGTGGGGGCTGAAGAAATCAAACATCGTGCTCGCCACCGGGAAGTCTATATTTAATCGAACCTGTGCGACCAATGTGGGTGAACTGATGCTGAATTTTGGCGGAGGTGGCCATGCGGCGGCTGGCACATGCCAGGTGGACAACGATCGCGCTGAGGCCGCGCTCGCCGACATCATTTCACAGATCAACGAAGAACAAGTCCAATCGCTGAAAAAAGCCAACTAAAAGGCTCGACGTTGTGAGTCCTCGGTTTTTTCTCATTATTAATAAGGAGGCTTCAGGTGACTCGTAAACTCATTTCTTCAGGCTCTGAATTCGAATCTCGAATCGGCTATTCCCGCGCCGTGGTCGATGGTGACTACGTGTTTGTTTCTGGCACGACCGGCTTTAACTACGAGACGATGGAAATTTCAGCAAACGTTGCCGAGCAATGCGAGCAATGTTTTGTCACCATAGAAAAGGCTCTCAAAGAAGCGGGCAGCAGTTTATCGAACGCGGTACGAGTGCAATACATCTTGCCCGACGGAAGGGATTTTGAAGCCTGCTGGCCGGTGTGCCAGAAATATCTCGGTGAGGTGCGTCCGGCGGCCACCATGTTCATCGCTGGTTTGATGGACAAGCGCATGAAAATAGAGATTGAAATCACCGTTTCTGTGGGTCGATAAGCCAGTGTAGCGATGGGTGGATCGGTCGGATCGTCCAAGATGGATACACCGCTTCAGAGCCAATTGCATTCAAACAAACTATTTCGGTCTACTATTGGATCTTTTTTTGCAATGTAGCGACCCGTATATGGACCTTTGCCACAGTGCTTTGCAAATCGAATTAGGCGGTTAAATTGGATCCGGAAGGCCGCATTGCTTGGTTGACTGTGTTAATTAAGTTTTCGAAAGTGTGCAAAAAGCCGCCAGATTGGCTTTGAAAATGAGATTTTGAACGAGCCTTGGTTGACCGAAACTAGAGAAAACGCATGGCGAGATGAAATACTAAGTGGGCTAGGTAAATCGAATTATCTACGCGTACTTAATCTATAGCAGTGACAGCTAACTGTTTAACACTGCTTTCATCGACGTCGTAAGGAGTCACTCAATGTCGTTCAATATCGTAGATCTGGTGAAAGATCAAATCACGGATGCCGTTTTAGAAAAAGCAAGCAGCTTGCTCGGTGGAGACGCTTCCAATCTCTCTTCAGGCGTATCCAGTGCTATTCCCGCGCTTCTTGGTGGACTCACCGGGGCGGCCAACGAACACGGTAAAACCAGCGCTGTGTTTGACGCTGTCAATAACACCGACGAAAGTTTGCTAAACGACTTCGCGGGTACCTTGGGTGGAGGAAACTCCAGCGCTGTGATCGAACAAGGGTCAAACGCGCTGTCGGGTATAATGGGCTCTGGAATGATGGACAATCTGGGTTCTGTCTTATCGTCAGTAACAGGGATAAGCCGGGGTGGTACAAGTTCATTAATGGGAATGTTAGCGCCGGTCATACTGGGCGTGCTGAAAAAGAAAGTCATGGGCGATGGCATGGACGCAAGCGGTTTGCTCTCTATGTTGAACGATCAAAAATCCAACGTCGCCAGCGCTATGCCACCGAACCTGAAAATGCAGATATCCAACATCAGCGGGTTTCCTGCGTTTGATGGACTACCCAGTGCGTCCAGCGTTACCAGTGGTGTCACTGGTGCAGTATCCAACGTTGCCAGCGGAGTCAGTGGCACGGCATCCAGCGTGGCATCAGGTGCATCAGGTGCCGCAAGCTCCGGCGCTCATGCTGTCGGCGACGCTGCCAAAAGTGGCAGCGCCGGTATTGGCAAGTGGTTGATACCGATTCTCGTCGCTCTCGGATTCGGTTGGTTGGCTTTTACTTTCCTAGGCAAAAACGATGTGGACGCGCCGGATGTGAGCGGAGCGGCTTCCGATGCGGCAGATTCTGCGACTGATACCGCTTCGGCGTTGGCGGGTGGTGTGGATGTCGATGGCTTGTCCAATAACGTAACCGGATTATTTAATCAGGCATCACAAACCTTGGGTGGCATAACCGATGTAGAGTCGGCCACCGCTGCAGTGCCTGGGTTGCAAGAGCTTGGCGGTTCAGTGGCCGAGTTACCCAGCATGTTGGATAAAGTGCCAGAAGCCGCGCGCGGTCCACTGCAGGGTATTGTGGGTGAAGGCCTGGGCTCGTTACAACCCATCATTGATAAAGTTATGGCCATTCCGGGTGTGGGTGGTGTCATAGGTCCGATTCTTGAGCCCATGCTTGAAACGCTGAATGGTCTGGCTGGGTAAACACCATCTCGCTAGGCTAGCCGGTTTGGTTAAGTGAGTTAAATCTGTCACAGGGTTACACCTTTCACAGGGTCAACTCTGTAAACAAAGCCCTTGCTACGAAGCAGGGGCTTTTTTTTGCGTTCTTCATCGAACATAGTGGGTAACTATACAGGGTCGTGTTAATCGAACCCAGCATCCACTCGCAGCGATTGCCCGGTAATGGCTGCGCTGTCATCGCTGGCTAAGAACAGCACCACTCGTGCGACGTCCTCGCCGGTTAGCGTCTGCTTGATCATTTGCCGTTCGACCATGCGTTTGACATCGTCTTCGGTCAGGTACCACAGCCTTTTTTGTTTTTCGGTCATGATGGCACCGGGTTCAACGGTGTTGACGCGAATGTTGTAAGACCCCAAGTCACGGGCCAAGGCGCGCGTTAAACCGTGAATGCCCGCTTTGGCGGTGGAGTAAGCCACCAAGTCGGCGATTCCCAGTCTCCAGGCGATGGATGATAGGTTGATGATGACGCCATGGTTAAGTGATTTCATTGACGGTAGAACCGCTTGAGCGGTAAACACTTGGGATTTGGCGTTGATGCTGTGTGACCAGTCCCAGTAGTCGGGGGTAATCTTGTCAATGGTGCATCGATCATCATTGGCTGCGTTGTTAACCAGGACCGAGATGGGCCCATGCTTATCGATGAGTCCTGTGACACTTTTCTTTATCGACTCAACACAGGTTAAATCGCAGTGTATGTAATGTGTTCGCTCACCCAGTGAAGAAGACAAGCTCCTGCCAGGCTCATCCTGAATATCCAGAAAAAACACCTGGCATTCGTTGTATGAAAATGCGGTGACCAGATCGGCGCCGATCCCTGTGGCGCCGCCGGTGATCAATACGTTCTTGTTTGCAAGGCTTGAGTAATGAGTCTGTTGCATAACCGCATTAAGCATCTCAGATGGCGGTAACACCCCGTAAGCGTTCAGAGCGACGACGTAGCAGTTCCAGTACCGTCAAGAGCAACGCCGACACTATAATCATCACGGTAGCGACCGCAAGAATGGTTGGCGATATTTGTTCTCTTAACCCGGTAAACATTTGCCAAGGCAGTGTTTTAGTCTTAGCCGAGCCAAGAAACAACACGGCCACGACTTCATCAAACGAGGTGATGAATGCGAACAGGGCGCCCGACACCACACCCGGGATAATCAGTGGCATTTGTACTTTGAAAAAGGTTCGAAGCGGCGTGGCCCCCAAACTGGCAGCGGCGTAGGTTAAGGATTTATCGAACCCAACCAGCGTAGCGGTTACCGTAATAATGACAAAGGGAGTGCCCAAAACGGCGTGAGCTAGCACAATTGCCCAATACCCTTGTAAGCCAATGCGCGTATAGAAAAAATACATCCCGGCGGCCGAAATAATCAACGGTACGATCATCGGGGAGATAAGAATGGCCATGATAGCGCGCCGGAACGGAACATGCGGTTGTGACAATCCGATTGCTGCAAGTGTGCCAAACGTGGTCGCCAGAAGGGTTGCCATCGGGGCGATCTTGAACGAATTGGTAAATGCCAGTTGCCAGTCGCTGCTGGTAAAGAAATCCACGTAATGTTTGGTGGAATATCCGTCCGGGTCAAGTTTCAACATCTTCTCTGTAAAGGTAAAGAAATCCTGAGCGTTGAACGACAACGGGATGATCACCAGTATCGGTGCGATTAAAAAGAAGAAGATCGCACCACAAATTACATAGCGGAAGGTGTAATGCCAAATTCGTTGGCCGGTGGAGGCGTAGATGGGGAGAGCGGCCATGATCGATTACCCTAGCTTCACGTTGTCAATGCCAACGACACGATCGTAGGCCCAGTAAAGAATTAATACTGCGCCTAACAAGATAGCGGCAAGCGCGGCAGCCAGTCCCCAGTTGAGTGAGGACGAGATGTGATATGCGATTCGGTTGGAAATAAACACGCCCTTGGTGCCACCGACCAATTCTGGTGTGATGTAGTAACCAATGGAGAGAATAAAGACGAGTATCGAGCCAGCGCCGATACCTGGAATCGTATTGGGAAAGTAGATTTTTCGAAACGCGGTCCAGTCTGTGGCTCCCATAGACTTGGCAGCACGGACATAACTGGGTGAGATAGTTTTCATGACCGAGAACAACGGCAAAATCATAAACGGTAGCAATATGTGGGTCATAGTGATGATCGTACCGGTCATGTTATTGATTAAGGCCAGTCGGCTGTCGTCACCGATAATCCCAATTTTCACCAGCATGTTGTTGACAACACCCTGTTGCTGTAGCAGCACTTTCCATGCACTGGTACGGACCAGCAACGATGTCCAGAACGGCAACAGTACAAAGATCAGCAACAGATTGGAGGTGCGAGTGGGTAAGGTGGCCAATAGGTAGGCGATGGGATAGCCGAGCAGAATACACAAGAAGGTAATGAGGAGACTCATCCCGAAGGTTCGAACAAATAGCTTTACGTAGATGCGTTCGTTTTCAGATTTATGCACGATACCGTTTATCGTACTTTCTCGGTCTATCGATGCCCAGTAGTAGCTGTCCACATACCGGGGTGACAAACGATACAAAGTCTGCCAAGTTTCAAGCTCCCCCCAACCGTCATCGATGGCCAGAATCTGTTCTTTGTAGTCGCCCTTGGGGAAGCTCGCAGAGGTGCTGCTCAAACCAGAAAACAGTGTTGCCAGCGTTGAATCATCAGACCCCGCCAAATCGCTCCATTGTTCGTCACTGAGTTGTTGAAGATCGTAATATAACGCGGAATAGGTGAACCCATACGGCGTCAGTGTTGATAAATCGGTGTTCTCGCCTTCATCGCTTTTTACATAGCGTGTCCAGTTATTGAACGCGATGGCGGTGGCCGGAAAGGCTTGCGGCCAAAGTTCACTGTCTCGCAGCGCGGCCCAGCCGGCCGGTGTTGCCCATGATGGGTTGAAGCCTGTGAAGGCATCGAGATGAGCGTCGGACTCCATTTTCTTGATCCGACGACCCGATTTTCGAAATATCGAGGACATGCCGGGTCGATCGTAATTCAGCCGACTGCCTAAGCGGGTGTGAAGTTTTAGCTCTTGCGCCAGCATCATGTCATCGGCGAGCAAGGCGAACACCTGCTCATGGGGCAGCTCAGTGCCTGTTGCGTCCCAACTCTGTAAAGCTCGGGTGGTGCCGGGCAGGGTTTCGGGAACCACGCTGTTCTCGACGGAGCGAAACAGCATGTCGCCGATGGGGGATAAAAAGGTGACGACTACGAAGAGTAGTAACGGTGCAATCAGCACCAGCGAGCGGCGTTTTTCTCGCCTCAGCGCTTTGGCCAGGCTCTTGTGCAGTGACTTGCCGTCGTGGGTGGTGAGTTGGTCAGATGCCATGGAGAACCTGAAGTTTCGGTAGCCTAAAAAGACAAAAGCACCAGAGCTAACGAATGCTCTGGTGCCTTGGACGCGATACTACGGCTTGAGCTTAGTTAGCCAGCCACGCCTGAAATTTCGCGTCAATGTCGTCGCGATTATCAGCCCACCACTCGTAGTTATACAAGAAGGTGTTTTGCGCGTTAGCAGGATCGGTTGGCATGTGTGGCGCCATGTCGATACCCAAGTCTGCGTGCTGGCCTACCAGCGGCGCAGACGATGCACGGGCCGGGCCGTACGAGATGTACTTCGCTTGATCAGCGAGGCGCTGGGTGTCGGTAGCGAACTTGATGTAGTTCTTGGCGCGAGCTTCACGCTCAGGGCTCAAGCCAGCCGGAATGATCCAGCCGTCAAGATCAAACATTTGCGCGTCCCACAAAATGGCAATGGGTTGATCCTGCTCTTCAATGGCGGAAAATAAACGGCCGTTGTAAGTCGAGCCAATAGCGACTTCACCGTCAGCGAGTAGTTGAGGTGTTTCAGCACCTGCACTCCACCAGATGGTGTCGTCTTTGATGGTGTCCAATTTGGCGAAGGCACGCTCAACACCTGCGTCAGTTTCGAGCATGTCGTAGACTTCTTCAATCGCAACGCCATCGCACATCAAAGCCCATTCGACGTTAGCGATAGGGCGCTTTTCCAGTGAACGTTGACCCGGGAAGGTCTCAGTGTCGAAAATTGCGCAAACATCGGTTGGCGTGGCATCTGCCCAGTCTTCGTTATCGGTGCGATAGCCAAAGGTGGTTGAATAAACGATTTGCGGGATGAAGCAGTCCGACACTAACAAATCGCCGAAATCTTCAGACGCTGGGGTGCCATCGGGAGCAGCAGCAAGATCGGTGTCAGGGTCGATTTCCAGCGCGAGGCCTTCATCGCACAAGCGAATGGCATCGGCTGCAACGACGTCGACCACGTCCCAAGTGACGTTGCCGGCTTCGTTCATCGCTCGCAGTTTGGCAACCGCTTCAGCCGAAGATTCGTCATTGACGATTTCGACGCCAGTTTCGGCAGAGTAGGGCTCATGATAAGCCCGTAGTTGTGATGTAGAGTAAGCGCCACCCCATGATACGATCGTCATGCTGTCAGCGCAGTCTTCGCATGCTTCGATGACGTCCGCAGCGCTTGATGCGGCGCTTACGCCGAGCGTGGTCGCCATCGCTATGGCTGCCGCCAATGTGTGTTTCTGTCTCATTATGATCATTGATTCCTAAGGATTGTGAGAGTCGGTCAAGTCCGACGTGTCGCTATACTACCCTACCGATGCCGTATCGTAAAAGTTACAGTGCGGGTTTTGGCGCTCCGTCCGATCTTAATCTACTTTTTTCCCGTTCAAGCCGATGCTGGGTAATTCAGTGTCGACTTCGTCACAATTTTTAACCAAGAAAATTTTGGCTCATAGTTTGGTTGCAGGTATGAGTTTAAGCGACGAAGTCGAGCGCTTTGCAATCCCGCGCGGCCCAGCCTAGCGAATACACTTCACCAATCTCCAAGTTGCGCTGATCGCCGCGATTTCTTACCTTGACGACAAATTCGTCATTACCAGCCACATCCATCACCACACGTAAGTGATCCCCGTGGTAGATGACTTCGCTGATGGTTCCGTTGACCATGTTCTCGGTAGATTCTACTGGCTCAAATTCGATTCGTTCTGGGCGCAAAGAGATGGTGGTTTTGTCGCCGATACCAGCGATGTTAACCGCCTCAGCCAAGAGCTCTGTGCCGTCGTCCAGTCGGACTCGACACGACGCCCCATCGATAGAGACAAGGGTGCCGGAGAGTTTGTTGTTCTCGCCGATGAACTGCGCGACGAACGAATTCTGCGGATTCTCGTATAGTTTATCCGGCCCGGAGAGCTGCTGAATGATCCCGTCTTCAAATACCGCAACCCGATCAGACATAGTCAGTGCTTCGGATTGGTCGTGAGTCACGTAAACCACGGTGACACCAAGATTTTCGTGAATGTGCTTGATTTCGTACTGCATTTGTTCACGCAGCTGCTTGTCAAGCGCACCCAGAGGCTCATCCATCAGCACCAGATCGGGATCGAACACCAATGCGCGAGCTACGGCCACACGCTGTTGTTGCCCACCCGATAACTGGATGGGGCGGCGATTGGCGAAATCCCCCAGTTCGACCATATCGAGGGCTTTTTTGACCTTAGCTTTGCGGTCAGCATTGGGTATTTTTCTGATTTTTAGCGGGAAGGCCAGATTTTCTGCCACTGTCATATGTGGGAAGAGTGCGTAGTTCTGGAACACCATACCAATACCCCTTTTATGGGGCGGCACGTTATTGATGGGTTCGTTGTTCAGAAAAATCTCACCGTGGGTAGCGGGTTCGAATCCCGCTAGCATCATTAGGCAGGTGGTTTTACCGGAACCTGAGGGGCCTAGCATGGTTAAAAATTCGCCTGGAGCGATGTCCAGATTCAAATCTTTAACGACCAGTTTGTGTCCGTCGTAGCTTTTTTGAACCTTCTCAAACTTGACGGCTGCGCCGTTTGTCGTAGTCATGCAATTCCTGGCTGTGTCTGCGCGGCTTGGCTTGGAACAGTCTGAGGCCCGTATCGCGCACGGTGCGCCATTGTATATCAGCCGGCGTAGCGTGATGTGTCCACCGGCTATGTGATCGAAGATGATGATTTTTCAATCAGTCGGAGTACACTAGGGGTATGGGAGATATAGGCATAATCAGTCGGATTGTAGGGTCGATACTGGCGGCATCGTTTATCGCTGGGGTCGCGGTTGCGGTTGATTCATTGGCTCCTCTCGAGTCGGAGCCGAGTAGCTGCTTGTTATCGAATGCCGCTGAGTCCGACTTTCCCAATTCCCTGGTGGTGAGTCTGCTGGGTGAAGCGGACGGTATCGTGGCTGCCTGGTACGACGGCGCTACTCGCCGCTACCGCCATGGGGTGCTTGGCGATGACATAGAGGCGAGTGAGCTTCACGTCATCACTAACCGGGGTGGTGAGCAGTGCGGTCAACGCCTGGTTCTGGAGTCCAACGAAGTGTTCGAAGATCTTGCCCCGCGTCTGGTGGATATGGACGGCGATGGCAATCCGGATGTCGTGGCCATCGTCAGTGATGTACGATTGGGCGCGCGTCTGGCGGTGTTCGGCCATGAGCCAGGAGGCACTGATAAATTGGTGCTAAAAGCAGCTACCCCGAATATTGGTTCGAGGTACCGTTGGCTTGCACCGGTGGGGATAGGAGATTTCAACGACGATGGCACCATGGATGTGGCGTTCGTCGACCGTCCGCATCTAGCAAAAATATTGCGCGTATTTTCTTATGACCCCGAGACGGGCTTGAACCAGATCACGTTCGCGCAGGGCTTTACCAATCACCGCATCGGCGAAGATTTTATTTCCAGTGGCGTACGAACGTGCGACGGACAATTGCAGCTAATCACGGTGGATTCGAACTGGGAGCGCATTTTGGCCACCACCCTGAACGAATCCACATTGACTACGACAGATGTCGGTGCCTTTGAAGACATCGAAAGCATTAAAGCGGCGTTGTCTACCTGCCCGAACTAGGTCCTGGGTGCTTGAGCTTTCGGTTGCGTGTCTCGCACCCACAGTTTCGCCAGTGCAGCGCCGACCAGTTCCAGATTTAATCGACAGTGAGCGGATGCGGCGTAGTCTGCGTCACTTGAAAATCGCTCGTTTGCTGTCGCCGACTCATCTTCATTGATCTGCGCGCTACCCAGCATGCCACTGGGGCAGTTGTCTCGGGCCATCTGCCAGGGTTCGGTTCGGGCGTCCAGCTCCGCCGCTGTGGCCGCTGATACACCAAACCAGCGCAAGTGGCCGGTGCCGATATCGAGAATCTGTGGCAGTTTTCGTAACGCCCGGTTCGACACGTTGAATTCGAAGGTGTCGAAGTTGCGATGGGCTGTACCGGATTTAGGCGAGAGGTTACTCACCCAAGTTCGTTTGACCAATGGCTGGTAGGGGTTTTCCCATAGCGCCACCAACAGAGCAACGGCCATGACGGGCAAGGCTGCCGCACCGGCGATCGCACCGCACAGCTGGTTAACCGGGCCGGCAAGATGGGTCGAATAAACGCCTTGGTTAAGCGGCGCTGCCATAAAGCTATCGGCAAGTTTCACCACCACGTTGTCGTCGACACGAATGATGTAGCGACCCGAGATCACACAACGCTTTAAGTTTAAGTGTTCACCGACGTAGGTGTTTTCCAGAACAACGCTGTCTTCCACGTGTGTGTTTCTATCGATAACCACGCTCGAGTTGAGGACCACCGTGCCGTGCATCTGCGCGGACTTGTCGACGCGGCAGTGATTCCCTGCGTGCGTCTGACCCAACCGCACGCTGCGTGGATCAACCTGTGTCCGGTACCCAGTGGTTAACCCGAGACCGCGCTCACGACCGCGCAAATTAACTTGTTCGATAGCGCCGCTGGCAGCTTGAAGGTTTAGCTCCAGAAACTGCTTGTGGTTTTCGATTGTGTACGCAGGTTCTCCGATTACGTGAGCACCGTGCGGTGTGTCGTCTGCTGAATCGAGCAATGCGAGAACGGCGTCCTGTTCGGCAAGGTTTTCCGTGTAGAGTCGATCCGCACTCACGATCAGCGTTTTACCGTTGAACAATGAAGGCTGGCGTCGCTTTAGTGAACTCACCGGTTCGTTCGGCCGGGACGACATCAAGTCTATGTCTAACCCCCAGCGTTCTCCAGATCCAACAAACTGACGTAGCGCATTGACTCCGCGCGACGCAACTAAGGTCATCCTGGCATGCGGTACCGTTGACACATTTTCCAGTAAATGTTCAATAACGGGTTTACCACCAATGGGCAACATGGCAATACTGCCTTTGTCGACTAAGGGTGAAAGTGCAGCAGGTTGATGGTTTGCAATTATTATTATATGCATAGTGCTTATAAACCACCTGTAGGTATTACGGTTAGTACGCTCCCTTACCGAACAACACGGCGGGGATTGTTTTGAAGAGAATTTTTAAATCCGTTAAAAATCCATGCGATTCGATATAGTCAACATCCAGTTCGACTTGTTCGGAGAACGCAATTTCGCTGCGTCCGGAAACTTGCCAAATACAGGTGATTCCAGGCTTTACGTCAAGTCTACGACGATCTTGCATGCTGTACTGATCCACTTCTGAAGGTACCGGTGGTCTTGGCCCAACCAGTGACATTGAGCCATTTAGCACATTCCACAACTGCGGTAGCTCATCAATGGAATATTTTCGAATAAACCGACCTATCCGGGTGATGCGTGGATCGTCTTTCATTTTGAATAAAACGCCGCCGTGCATTTCATTTTGTTCCATTAGCTGTTGTTTAACCGCCTCTGCATCGGTGCGCATGGATCTGAATTTGTACATAGTAAAATAGCGACCGTATTGCCCGACTCGTGTTTGGGAAAATACCAATGGACCTGGGGACTCAAGTTTTATCAAAGCTGCCACAGTAAGTATCAGTGGTGATAAGGCGAGCAAGGCAAGTGCAGACACGATGATGTCCATCAATCGCTTTAGCGTATGACCGAACAGTACCGCAACACTCCAGAAAAAGTGTTGCACGCGGTATCGCAACGCAGCCCCTTGAAAGCTGAAACGAGAGCTGTTGAATCGATTGATGGCAGCCGATTGCCGCTGGCTTTTGGCCTCCTGTCGCACCCGCCAGAGAAACAGCGGATTGCCTACCAGGTATCGTTGCCACATACGGCCAGGTTCTTGCAGTAGCCGCCAAGCCCACTCCATGCCGATGTCACGCAACCAACGTGGGGCTCGTGAAATTCGATCGGAGTAAAAATCAAACAACCCGCCAACGCCCATTCTCACAGCGGGTGTGAGCTCGTCGTGATGATTGCGCAGCCAGGCTTCTTGTTTGGGTGCGCCAAATGCCACCAGTAATATGTCTGCACCACTGCTGTTAATGTCATCAATTACTGCACCGGTTTGATCGGGTTCGAAAAAACCGTGCTGATGACCGGCAATGATCAACGCCGGGTGACTTAGGTGTAATTTTTCCACCATGACATCGGTGACACCGGGAGCACCACCGAGAAAATACAAGGTATGATGGTTTTTTATGGCCTGTTCGCACAGGAGTGGGAACAGGTCGGTGCCGTTTACATTATCGCGTAAACCTTTACCAAGAATTTTGCATGCGATGCGAATACCAATGCCGTCGGCAAAGACTGAGGGTAGTGCGTTCAAGGTATCGGCGTATTCTGCATCCTTGCAGGCTTTGTTCAAACAGTCAGGATTAACAAACGCAAACTGAGCGGGCTCGTTGTAGTCAATGGCTTGATTGATCCGGTCCAGGCTCTCTTGAATGGAGAGATTGGAAATGGTGACACCCAGCAAATTAAATTGTTCAGGCTTAGGTGCACTCGGGTTGACACTCATGCAGCGAGCGATCGTATACCGCAACATAATAGCCAACGATTGTTTTAACGTGTGATTGGGATAGGAGGCGTGTACCGGCCGATCATCGTATTCTGAGCCGGTGAGTTTTTGCAAACGCCACACCGACATCAGCCCTGGGCGCAAGCCCGATAAGGGCAAGTCACCAGAACGCCTGCGTCGATTCGCTGGTAGTACCGGTGGGCCTACCCAGGCAACGGTGCCGGCGGCGACGTTCAGTAGGCGTGCAAGATCACGGCCGCGGGGGATGCCGGCAAAGCGCAGAACCGCGTGTCGCCCGTCGGCTTGATTTTGCCTATCAAATACCCGTCCGGTGCGAAGCTTTGCCTGAATGGCGCGCGCACATAGAATCGGTGCAAGGAACACAATCACAGCGCTCGCTGTGAGGCGATCAAACAGAATGCGATTGGTGCGATCTTGTTGCATGGGTACAGTCCTATCCAATTGGCCCGATGGTCAGTTACGCGCCAACGCTATACGCAAGCGTTGGGTCGAGCCCAGTAGCTTGATGGCAATCGGTTCCAGTGAACGGTAAACCGCTTTGGGTGTGAGTCGCTGAAGTAGGGCCGCACCGACCGTCATCAATGTTCGTGAAGGTTCACGCCATACAATTGAGGGCGCTTGTTTCATCGCTTGACTCACCAGCGATAACGCCAATTTTCCGTCCTGCAGGCGAATGGCCTGACGCGAGAGATAGCGCAATTGATACGCTCTGGCTAATCCACCTGCCCGCGCGACCAGTTCAGGAGAGTGCTTTTCGCTCTTGTCGATAACCGCTTCCCAGGTTGCAAGCTGTTTCGGGATATCTGCTGACAAGCTGTTTGAATTCAGCCGGTATACGGTAAGTGCCTCTGAGAGCCCTTCTATCTTCCAGCTCGTTAATGAGGCGATACGTATCCAGCACTCGATGTCTTCAGATTGACGAAAATTGTCGTCAAAAAAGTACTGTTCCGTGTCGCCGTACAAGTTGTTCTCAAAGGCGATATCGGCGAAAACTTGCGCGCGAATTACCGGCGCTGAACCGTTGCCGATCGGATTCCTGCACAGCAGGTGTTCAGCGGTGATGCCACTGAGTTTGGGCATCTGATAGGTGTTCATCAGTTCCCCAGCTTCGTTCATGAAAACAGAACGTGAAAAGCTCACACCCACCTCGGGTGAGTCGTTCAAATGAGCGACATGCTTTTCCAGTTTATCCATGGTCCATCGATCGTCGGAATCGAGTAGGGCGATGTACTGACCGCGCGCCTGACGAATTCCTGTGTTTCTGGCACCGGCAAGGCCACGATTTTTTTCATGAGTCACTATGCGAATGCGTTCATCACGGTAGGATTCACAGATTTCACGGCTCTTGTCTGGGCCAAGATCGTCGACGATAATGAATTCAAAGTCGATGAAGCTTTGGCTCAATACCGAATCCACAGCGTCGGCGACAAATCGTTCTACGCCGTAGATGGGCATTACCACACTGACCAGTGGAGCGGATGTTGTGTCGTTATGTGCTTGGCTCATGATGGGTTACCTCATTGACGAGCGACAGCAGCCGCTGTCGGTATGGATGCTGAGTCGATGTCCGACGGAGTGAGGTTCAACGTGTTCAGATGGTACGAACGCACATTGACCCAGTAATACAACGGGGCGTTAAGCAGATAGAGGATTAACACTGCCAGGGCCGCTCCCATAATTCCCCACTGAACGCCGATTAACAACGCAACGGTATACAGGATGGTAAAGGGCAGATACCAGCGCAGATCGGCTTGGGTTCGATTGCTGGCTCGCAAGTACTGCGATGCAGATTCGTTTAGCGCCAATGGAATCCCTGCTAGACAGAATATAATCAGAATGGGTACAGCGCCGTGTTCAACCCACTGGTTGCCAAAGACGATCGGTACGTACCACTGGGCGGTTGTTGCCTGCAGTGCAACCCAAGGAATGATCACGAGTAGAGTCAAACTCAGCCCACGTTCGAAGCGAGAGCGTATAGGATTTAGATCTGAACTTGCGCACAGGTAGCTGTATAGGGCTCGAGTCAGTGCCGACAACAGGCTTCGGGTAATGCCCAGCCCTGCATTCATGGCAAAAAAGTAGACGCCCAGTGCGTTCACACCCAACAGCGAGCCCACAATCAGCACATCGATATTGGTTCTAAAAATGGTGAGCAGCTCAACCCCGAGCACGTTTCGGCCAAAGCGGACAATGCTGCGGCTGGCTTGCCAGGATTGTGGCCATTGAGCCTTGTACTTGACTCGGCGGCGTTGTGGAATAACCCATAAAGGCACCACTAACACCTTGGGAAGTATCAGCGCCCAGACACCAAAACCGGTTACCGCCAGGGTGATCGTCAGAATTGAATCCCCTATGGCTTGAAAAATGTCTCCTTTCGCAAGTGCATCCAGATGATTGTTGCGCTGGTTCAATGCGCCGTGCAGTTCACCGAAAGGCATCATTAAATACGACAGGGCGAGCACGCATATCGGCCAGACCAGTTCAGGTGCGTTGTACCACATCGCTATGGGGTAGGCGAGCGCGCACTGCACGGCGAACAGAAACAGTCCGATGGCCCAATTCAGGGCGTTGGCGATATGTTTGTGGTGTTCAAGCTGCTCATCTTTTGCCTGAACGATGTAGGCCGAGGTGGCAAAGCGTGCGATGACGTGAGCAATCTCGTTGCTGGCTAGAGCGATGGCGGCCAAACCAAAGTATTCGGGCGTCATAAGGCGCGCCACGATCAAAGTGGTCAGTAAGCGAAAAACTCGCCCGATTACCTGAGCCATGCTAAGCCACCCAGCACCGCTCAGGAAAGCGTCTGACGAAATTCGTCTCAGTATTTGTTGAGGCCAGGA
This sequence comes from uncultured Granulosicoccaceae bacterium, assembly GCA_937951695.1. Taxonomy (GTDB): domain Bacteria; phylum Pseudomonadota; class Gammaproteobacteria; order Granulosicoccales; family Granulosicoccaceae; genus Granulosicoccus. The sequence continues at coordinate 18,746 of CALFBL010000050.1, forward strand.
CATAACGCGATGTGCAGCGTTTTCGTTAGCCCCTTCTTGGTTACGGGGTTCGAGCATTTTCGATGCTTCTTATTGTTATTAGGGTGCGGAATCTTTTCCGACCGCTGCCAACGTTTACGGCCGCTGCGGTAGATCTCTGACCGCGGATGTCAAATTGATGTGCTGTCTTGAGGGGTGGTCGAAAAGATAGTCGTCTCTGTGAACGGATCGACGGTATGAGATCTGTCGCAAAATGTGGCTCATTGTTGCCGATTGTCGCAATACGACCGCCAGACACTCGATCGCTGCGGTTTTGAGATAGATCTCACAGTATACCCGTCCGTTTGTAGCCAATGCGACATAGGGAATGGGTTTGATTAAAGCTAAGCCATTTGGTTGGAGTGCCGATATCTGCATCACAACTATGTCGACTTTTGAGGGGTAGCATTGATTTCGTTGGAGCATCAAGCACTTCAGGAGCGTGACCTGGTCGTCTTGACAGGACGCTTAGTCGCATCGGTCAGTGCAGGCATTGCGGATGAACTCGTCGCTATTTTTAACGACGGCAGTGGCGTGCTGCACTTAGAGATGTCGGCTGTCGAGTACATCGACTCCAAAGGCTTATCAGCATTGGTTAGCGTGATGCGTCGTGTGCACAAGGATGAAGGATCGTTTGTGTTGGTCAGTATCAGCGATGAAGTGCGCACCTTATTAGAGCTGACTCAGCTCGATGGGGCTTTTGTGTTTCTCGATGATGGCAATTCGGGGAACTCACGTGCAGCCTGATCGCGTCACTAGAGTGCTCGTTAACTTACTGTCGACCGCACTGACATTGCTTATTCTATCGGGCTGCAATGCGTTGCCCAATAACGCTGACACAGGACCCGCCACGACGTTGATTGGGGACGATCCGCTGAACTCCGAGGGAGGACCGAATCGTCTTAGTGGGCAAGTGTCAGAAGAGGCCACTGTATGGCGATTGGGATCTTTGGAAGGCTTTTGTTCGGCACAGTACGGTGGTGTAGAAGGTGGATTGGTGGTGGATGACGTATTGCTGTCAACCGATGCCCTGTTCGATACCGCTGACCCAACGCTGTCGGAGGCGGGTGGAGCTGTACTTGAGCAGCTTGCCCGACGGTTAGCCTCCTACGAGGATGTCAAGCGCATTGAATTGGTCGGCCATGCTGACAAACGAGGCAGTGCTTCGAAGAATTATCAACTCGCCCTGGGCCGGGCAGAGTCTGTTCGAGCCTGGCTACAAAACAATTTGTCAGAGCCCATTGATATGCGGGTGTTAAGTTTGGGTGAATCACAATCAAGCGGACCCAAGTTTGGTCACTCATTGGCGAACGATCGCCGGGTAGATGTGCGGATTATTGTTGCAGGCACAACCGGCAACAGTATTGATAGCACGCTGTGTTCACTGCCGTCTGCGCCTGGGCAAACAGCGCATGGCTCGGCCTTGCAGGTTAACGCTAACGCCGTGTTGTCCGGCGGTGCCATGCGGAACCGACTGGACCCGTTTCGAGATGAATTGCCGTTGTCACCAGGGGATCAACTGCAATTAGCGATCGCCGGTGATGAAGATCTTAACGGCGTCTATGAGGTGTCGATCGGTGGCGGGATAGACATACCGCTACTGGGCAGGCTGGTGGTTATGGGGTTGACCGTTCCTGCAGTCAAGGCGATCCTGGCCGATGAGCTGGTCGATCAACAACTGATCCGCCCTGACGCGGTGAGCGTTGATGCGCACATCGTTGAATACGCCCCCATCGAAGTTTTCGTCCGTGGTGCTGTGTTCAATAAAGGGCGTGTGTCGATCAACAACGCCAAAGCTGAGTTGCTTGAGCTGCGTGCCATCCGCGAGGGTGGGGACGATGGTAAGGGGCGATTATTGAGCTTTGCGCTTCAACAGGCTGGCGGTGTTCGGCCTGATGCAGATCTATCCAGCATTCAGATATTACGCAACGGAAAAACCATACCAGTAAATCTGAACGGGCTGGTGCATGGTGAATTGGTGCGAGATGTGCCGTTAGTGTCCGGTGATGAAATAGTTGTCGCCAGTACCGGACGCTTTGACAAAGCGTTAGTGTCGCCCACGCAAATTACCCCGCCGGGTATCCGCATTTTTGTATCAAATACCACAACTCCTGTGTTCGGCAATGCCAGTGCGCACATTACCAAGGATGAGACGAATGTTCCTTATGGCACGCGAGTGGCGCAGGCTCTAACCAGCATCAACTGTGTGGGTGGTGCGGCCGGTGTGAACGCTGCCCGTCGAACCATACTTATCTCGAAAGATTATCAAACCGGTCAGGTGGCTGTGACTGAACGATCGGTTCAGCGGCTTCTGCGTGAGCCAAACCGTCTGGATGTTAATCCTTTTTTAATGCCAGGTGACTCTCTTGCCTGTTTCGATGCGGATGTGTCCAACATTCGCGAAATCGCCAAGGTTTTCGCCGATCTGTTAAGCCCGCTTGTGGCATTTTCAATGATTTTTGGACGGTTCTAGTCCGACCGAACATGAATCAGGATGAACCCCCATTAAAAAACTTTGCGTGGCCCCGGAAACTGAAGTCTGGTGCAACGTCAACCGTGGCTGGCAAAACTGAAGAGTCCAACGCTGTCGATGTGTTGTTGCTTGACGATACCGATGCGTCTTTGGCCGCTAATGCTGATGTACATAACGACGTTAGGTCGCGAGTGAATGGGAAGGCTTGGTGGGCAAGGCGATATAATGCTGCAGACGTGCGTGAAGACAAGAATGAAATAGCGCATGAGTTTGCGCATAACTATGATGTCGATGACGAGGATGCGCATGGCGAATCCACTGCAGAAGTACCGGTTCGTCGGCATGGTTTTTTTCGACGCTTACTGTCACCTCGGCGTACTGAAATCGGCGGCGTTCGTCGCCCGTTTTGGCGGCGTTGGTTCTATTCGATATTCTTTTTCCTGGGTATGCTGACCATCTGGGTGCCAGTGGTTTCGTATGTCGCGCTGGCGCCGCCGGTCTACAACAGCTCCTGGACGATTCTGATACCAGGTACTCAGGTTGGTGCGTCACTCGATATAGCGAGCGTTGGTGAGGCCTTTACCGATGTAAAAACGCCCTATGGCGGGAATTCATTCAGCCCGGGTGTAAACTTCAAAATGATCATGTCGAGCTCCAGCGTTATGACGAAGGCTGGGAATAAGTTGGGCATGACACTGGACGAGTACGGAAATCCCAAAATACAGGTCACTGATCAGGCAGCGACATTGGCGGTGGTGTTCAGTGGCGATACCCCTGAACTCGCCCAAGCAAAGTCTACGGCCTTGTACGATGCATTTCACGAAGAGCTGGACCTACTCAGGAAAGATGAAGTGAGCTCTCGACGGGCGGGAAGTCTTGAGCAACTGGACGCGTACCGCACGCAAGCGGAAGTGGCTGGCAAAGCACTGGCGGCCTTTCGTGATAAATCCACGGTGGTGTCGGTTGATCAATACCGAGCGCTGGTAGATTCCGCCGGGAAACTTGAGCAATCGTTATTGGAGGCTCGTGTGAACCGGGATGCAATTTCTTCGCGACTGGATTCGATGGCCGATACGCTTGGTGTGGATGCCTATCGTGCCGCCGATGTTATGCTGCTGCGGCAAGACAAACTGGTGCAGGTGTTGTCTGGCGAGTACGCACGTCTACGCGCCATGTATATCGAGGCAGCATCCATACTCGGCGTAAAACACCCAAAAGTTGTTCATGCCAGAGCCAAGGCAAACTCAGCTCGACAATCGATGATTGATCGGGTTCGACGTGTCGTGGGAGAGGTGGAAGAAGGATTGTTGTCGAGCTATCTGCCAGATCCTGTAGGTAATGATGGCCAGTTGTACAAAGATGTGGTGACGTTTGAAGCCGAGCGTGAGGCATTGACTCAGGAAATTACCTCATCTGAACAGCTGTTGGCGGAAATGCGAGCACGAATCGCGATTGCAGGAACCGATCTTGATCAATTGGAAGAACTCGAGCGGGAGCAAAAACTGGCGACAACCATCCTCGTCTCTGCAACATCGAACCTTGATCTGGGCCGTTCGAACATTTATGCGACCTACCCATTAACCCAAGTGTTGGTGAAACCGACCTTGCCCGATCGTCCCAAGCGACTGTTGAAACTGCTGGCCATCCTTGGCGGGCTCATTGGTTCAGGGTTGATCGTTCTTAGCATCCTCGTGGTGAAGTACAGAGACCGATGGCGCCAGCTAATATTGAAGAGCGCATAGTCTGGTACTCCATGATTGGAACCTACGGGTTCTACATCCTGGGAGCACTGTACGTACTAGCACCGGTCATCGCCTGGGTTTTATTTGCGATTGCGATCGTTCGTATTGGTAGATTCGTCATTGTTGGCGATCAGAGATACATCGTGCCGATACCGCCCCTGGTGGTTATCTGGTTTAGTGGAATGTTCGTGATGCTGATTGCACTGGTCGTCGGGCATTTTACCCACGATTATGGATTGGGCACGGTCATCAAGTCGACGATTGGTTGGGCGAAAGGGTGGGCGTTACTGGCCATTTTCCCGCTGATTGGGTGCTTGAATATTCGCCCCGAATTGATTTATCGCGCAGCCTGCATTGTTAGCTTGCACACCATTATCCTTGCACCGGTTTTTATCATGGCCTGGATGGCGAACTTGCCGCAGGTGTTGTACATCTCTCCGGTGCAAAAAGTGGGTGGACCGGGTCCTGAGTTTTTTGCCATGAGTTTGTATGAAATCGATCCTTCGAACGGTTCGCCGCGTTGGCGATTGTTCACCCCTTGGGCACCTGCCTTGGGATTTGTGGCCAATATCTATTTTGTCTTTGCGTTGCACGAGAAAAAACGGTTTTATCGATACGCAGGCATCGCTGGGTGCATCCTCATGGTGTTGTTGTCAGGCTCGCGGCTGGGATTGCTATCGCTGGTTTCGGTGTCACTGATAACCTGGTGGATCAGTATGATGGGCCGCCCGTTTTTTCTTTGGGTGACTGGCGTGGGGATTGCTCTCACTGGGCTAGCCATGGCACCTTTGCTGACGTTTGCCGATGATTTCGCCACACGCTTCAGGGAGGCTCGCGCCGATTCGTCGAGAGTTCGCGAAGCCCTGGCGCGGATAGCCGTCAATCGATGGCGGGAAGAAGCTCCGGTCTGGGGGCACGGTCAACTAGAAGCGGGGCCGCATCTGGTCGAGTACATGATGATCGGTTCCCACCATACATGGTACGGCTTGCTGTACGTCAAAGGGGCTGTCGGGATGGTGGCCATGGCCGTGCCGCTTGCTTGCAGTTTTTTCTACTTTTTATTTAAAGCGATGGTGTCTAGAGACGGGCGAGTGGCGCTAGGCATCGTCTTTTTACTGTTTCTGTATACCTTCGGAGAAAATCTGGAGGTGCTGGCGTACTTAATATGGCCCGGTTTGTTGTTTATCGGTTTGGCGTCGAAGGATGTGGTGAAGCCAACCCCATCAACCGATTCGTCGACAGACGTTCGCTGAATTCCTCTGCCATTATTTGTCTGCCAGTTTGCTGACGGGCGCTGTACTTTTGGCATTCTGCTGATAGCGTCGTGAATTTGGCCAGTGGGTTAATCCAACGTCATCGGTGATCGCCTCATGGTGATGATAGCAGGCCCTTAATAAGCTACCGTTTGGGTGAAATAAGAAAAGTTTTGTGAGCAGCTTCGCACCGCTTTGAATCCACGGCCGAATTGGCAATAGTTCACTTTTCGTGGCATGGATGTTTCTAAGTATCCAGTCTGTCTACCGCTAAATTGTAGTCTTGATAACAGACTTACGGACAAAGAAACACCATGCAAGATCAGCAAAAAAGCGCCATCCTCGTCACTGGTGGCGCAGGCTACATCGGCAGTCATGTTGTCAAATTACTCGGTGAGCGCGGCGAACGGGTAGTGGTGTTGGACGATCTATCCACCGGTAATCGCGAAGCGGTACTGTACGGTGAATTAGTCGAAGGCAACACGGGCGATCAGACGTTAGTGGCCAACGTACTGAAGCGTTACGACGTGTCCACAGTGATGCATTTTGCCGCTCACACGATCGTACCTGAGAGTGTTGAGAAACCGTTGAAATATTACGGCAACAACACGGCAAACACTCGTAGCCTACTTGAAGTGTGCGATGAGGCGGGTTTAGAGAATTTTATTTTTTCATCCACTGCAGCCACGTATGGAATTCCTGATGACGCGTCAAAGCCGTGCGCGGAGACTCTGGCCACAGCTCCAATCAACCCGTACGGCGATTCGAAACTAATGTCGGAAAAAATGCTTCAGGATCTGGACGCAGCTTCGGATATGAATCATGTGATTCTGCGCTACTTTAATGTTGCAGGATCAGACCCCGACGGGTGCATTGGCCAATCAACCAAAAACGCGACTTTGCTGATTAAAGTTGCAGCGGAAGTTGCGTTAGGAAAACGCGAGCAGTTATACGTTTACGGTACCGATTATCCAACCGCCGATGGTACGGGTATTCGCGATTACATCCACGTTACTGATCTGGCATCGGCGCATTTGGCGGCCCTGGATTATCTGAACAACGGTGGCAAGTCCACTTTGGTTAATTGCGGTTATGGACGCGGTTATTCAGTAAAAGAGGTGATTGATGCGGTTAACAGAATTCACGGCTCACCCATCAAGGTTGTGGAAGAGCCACGTCGGGCGGGTGATCCGCCGGCATTGATCGCAGCGGTGGATAAAATTCACAACACGTTTGATTGGAAACCCCAGCACGATTCTCTGGATGCCATTGTCGATACTTCTTTGGCATGGGAGCGTCATCTAATGGCTGGTGGTAAGCCCGGGAAGGCAGCGTAATGAAGATCTATTTTGCAGCCATGATAGCGGCAATGGCACTTTTATTGGCGTCGTGCAGCTCGGTCACCTCAACACCTGCTGTGAGTATTGCCTCCAGTCAGGGTATTGCGATCTTACCGCTAATAAATCTATCGACGACGCCGCTGGCTGGTGAACAGGTTGCCGCCATTGCCGAGTCTTCGTTGCGTTCGCGCGGAGCAATGGAATTGGCGACCTACCAACCTGCTAATGCGACTGGAGTAGGTGCTTTGCTGGCGACGTCGTTGAATAACACGTCGGGTTTGAGCTGGGCGCGCGAGTCGGGTTATCAGTACGCCTTGTCTGGTACGGTGCACGAATGGCACTACAAAGGCGGCCCGGACCGTGAGCCATCAGTCGCTGTGAGTTTGCGCCTAACCGATCTCAATACCCATCAGGTGGTCTGGCAGGCTACATCCGCCAAAGCCGGTTGGGGGTTTTCAAGTTTGTCCACTGTCGGTCAAAAGCTTGTCAACAATTTGTTGAGCAAAGTGCGCGTGCAGTCAAACCGCTGAAAAATCTATGAAATCGTCTTTCAATCTCGCCGCCTTGCGGGCCCGAACACGTGACTACATTGCTTCCAGTGAGCAACGAAGCACTCGACAAAGGCTTTTGGAACTGCCGCTGTTCGCTGTGGTACCGGCCGTTATCGGTGGCGCGGTGTTCCCGGCTCAGGCGCTAGGCATCGCCTCGGGTTTTCTGTGGGTCGCGGCGCTGCCGATCATCTATGCGGCCCGTTACGGTAGCAGTTGGGGCGTGCTGTGTTCGCTGGTGGCAGGTGCCACTTGGGTGCAACCGTTTGTAGCGTTTGAAGGGAGCTTATCGCAACGTACGATCATGGCAGTAGGTACCTTGTGTTTGTCTGTGATTGTGGGTGCATCTTCTGATCGCTGGCGTGTACGCAGTAATCAGGCAGAAGCGGAAAACGTTTATTTACGCCATCGCTTAAAAGAATTTTCCAACGACTACCACGTGCTGAAAGTGTCGCACGGTCATCTCGAAGAGTATATGGCCGGGCAACGACTCAGTTTGCGTTCGGCGCTCCAGGCGTTGACACCGGTGTTGACCTCTTCCGAAGAAGGTATTAAAGCGGGTAGCGAAATGATGGCGGTGTTTGCCCAATTTTGCTCGGTTCAGGTGGCAGGGCTCTACCCAATGAAGACTGAGTCGTTGGTGGACACTAATCCTATCGCGACCCACGGTGACATGGGCGATTTGCCCGTGTTTGATCCGCTCATTCGTGAAGCGGTGAAAAAACAGAAGTTGGTCAGTGTTCGTCTTGAGGATGTCGATGTAGACACCACTGATGAATCCTTGCTAGCGGTGGTTCCAATATGCGATTCCAACGGACGAATGCACGGAGTGTTGGCGGTTCGTGATATGCACTTCATGGCGTTCCAGCAGGAGAACCTGAATGTACTGGCGTTGCTCGGTGGCTATGCTGGGGATTTGCTGAGTCGCTCGGAAGGTCGCGCCTTGTCAAGAACCGCTTGGTTTTTGGCCGAAATCGACAGTGCATTGCGTTTCTGCAAATCGCATTCAGTACCGTCTACATTGGTGTGTGTACGTCTGCAGAAAACCTCCAAGGCAAATGCGGTTGCACAGTGGTTGAGCACCGATTTACGCAGTTTGGATAGATCCTGGGTGTTGCCTTCGAAAAATGACGGCCCAACTGTATCCATTCTATTGCCCTTGCAAAACCGGCAGCAAAGCTCTCACTATTTGCGTCGTGTGGCAACCGATCTATTGAATAAGCACGGTGTGGCGTTGCCCTCGGTGGTGCTGGAAGTCGAAGCCATGGAGTTCAAGCGTTCGGACACCCGGGCCGATTGTCTGTCGTTTATCAATCGAGTCTCGGGTCTGGTTGATAGTGGTCAAATCCACGGCTATGGAGACGAACACGGTGAGAATCTCGATACGGGTAGTGGCCGTGTTGCGTAAGTACGCGCTTGCCGTGTTGGTGGTTCTATTGGGTAGCGTTCAGCTGGTGGCGCTGTGGCAGCTGATATCGCCCTCCGTCCCTTTGCTTCAGTCTAAGATTGCTTGGTTGGTGCTGCACACGATTACAACACTGTTGTTTGCCGTGGTGTCAGGGTATTGGTTGGGGGGACGTACGTCACTGCAACCGAATTCGTTGGTCATGTTGATATTCGCCATGGCGATAACCATGCCCGGAATGGGTGGCATTGCAAGCGTTATTGCCTTGTTGGTCGGCAATCATGTTTGGTTGAATCGAGTAGCACTAGAGACCGATTTTCTGATCACTGAGAATCCTTCCTTACCATTTACGACTCCCATGGCGCGTAAAGCCACTGTGCCGGACAGTCGAGGCCTTGTAGAGCAGTTACGCTACTCAAAAGATCCTGATGTCCTGTATCAAAAAGTGTTATCGAGCAAACACGTTCGGAACAGTATTTCTGTTGGGGTTTTCCGCGAGGCAGTGACTCACTCGGATGAGCGTATTCGATTGACCGCGTATCAAATTCTTGACCGCAAAGTGAGTGATCTCAATTTGGAGATTCAGCGCCTGGAGGCGAAGGCGAAAAGCTCTGAAGTCGATTCTCCGGGAGTAATCTGGTTACAGATCGCTAACAACTACTGGGAGTTGTTGACCCTTGAGCAAGGTGATGCAATTGCCAGAAAGCAGTTGCTGAAAAAAGCGGAGAATGCCGCTAAGCAATCGGTCGAGATCGATCCGGGGAACCGTAATGCCTGGTTGGTTTACGGGCGTGTTTGTCTGGCCGGCCGAGAATTTGAAGAGGCTGAACAAGCGTTTAAACAGGCCTTGGATCTGGGCATGCCAAACGATAAGGTGATTCCGTACCTGGCTGAAGTGGCCTTTGGAAAAAGGCAGTTCAAAAAAGTGTCTCAATTGCTGAACTCGCTGGATGATGCGTTTAAACAGTACCCGCCTTTAAAGCAAATTGTGGAGTATTGGGCATGAGTGTCGAACTGCCGTATGCGCCGGATGTAGAAGCGGATGTGTGCTTGCTGCTGGAAGGCACGTTTCCGTTTGTGAGGGGAGGGGTGTCGACGTGGGTGAAACAAATTATTCAGGGCATGCCCGAATTAAGATTTTCCATAATTTTTCTGGGTGCAAGCCAGGAGGACATGGAAACGCCAGCTTACGAAATCCCCGAAAATGTCCTTCATGTCGGTTGTTACAGTTTGCTCGATAAAATTGATGAACCGGTGAAAGCGCAGCACGAATGGTTTCGTAGACGAGGTATGCACGACAAGTTTGAACTCAATGATCAGTTACACGCGGCGCTGCGCAGTGGCGAGATCAGCGACGATACGCTAAAAGGCTTTGCTCAAATCGTCAGTGGTGAGAAGCCGATTACCGAGCGCGACCTGCAACACCACAGACTGGCCTGGGAAGGCATTCGCAAGAAATATATGGAAGCACCGGAAGGTCTGGATTTCAATCATTACTTCTGGACGGTTCGCAGCATGCACAGCCCATTGTTTGTGATCACTAAAATCGCCCAGGATGCGCCTCTTGCAAAACGTTACCACTCGATTTCCACCGGCTACGCTGGGTACTTAGGCGCCTTGCTGAAGAAACGCACGGGTCGACCGTTACTGATATCCGAACACGGGATATACACAAAGGAGCGCGAACTGGATTTAGCGCAAGTTAATTGGATACCCGAAGAATTTGATCCCTTTCGTATCGGGCTCAACGAACAGATGAGTTATCTGCGACTGGTGTGGATCCGATTCTTCAAGTCTCTAGGCAAGATGTCTTATTTAGCAGCAGACGAGGTCTTCACCCTGTATGAAGGCAATCGGCGGCGGCAGGTCATCGATGGTGCAGACGAGAATCGGCTGCGAATCATCCCCAATGGGGTGGCTATCAACCCCTTTGCGGCTGTGCGACGACCCCGAGGCGCTCCGATTCCGCCGGTTATAGGTCTTATTGGTCGTGTGGTGCCTATCAAGGATATTAAAACCTTTATTCGCGCTATGCGGGTCATTCGCGCCTCGATGCCAGAAGCGCAAGGGTGGCTGATTGGTCCAGAAGATGAGGATCCTGCTTACACCGACGAATGCAAACAACTTGTGAGTAGTCTGGATTTAGATGACGTGGTGATTTTCAAGGGTTTTCAAAGACCTGAAGAAATGTTTCCCCAAATGGCTCTATCAGTGCTGACTTCAGTCTCGGAAGGCCAGCCGCTGGTGTCGCTTGAAGGGTTTGCCGCTGGCATCCCCGGGGTCACCACAGACGTGGGCAGTTGTTCGGAACTTATTTATGGTGTAACGGCTGAGGACAAAGCCATTGGTGCCGCGGGTGCTGTTGTCCCGATGGCCAGCCCCACGGAATTTGCTGAAGCCGTTCTGTATTTTTTAACGGATCAAGAGGCGTGGCAAAAGGCCAGTGATGCCGCTATTGAACGCGTTGAGGCCTACTACGACGAGCGACAGATGATCACATCCTACCGTGAGGTCTATCAGCAACATAGCGGTGAAAAAAGCGTCACCGACAGTCAACAGAAGGCGTCCTGACGATGGCGGGTATTGGTTTTGAACTTAGAAAATACCTGAACGACGATACCTTTACAGGATCGATGAAAGCCTACGGCTTTGCCGGGCTCATCAGTGCTGGCCCGTGGGTGTTGTCGATTCTTGGCGTGATGCTGATCGGCGTGATTGCACTGTCGCAAACTCTGATCGATCATCAAGTCAGGCAATTTACCACTTCAGTTACCTGGTTGATGGGTGCATCGCTCATTCTCACGGGGTTATTGCAGTTGATGTTTACTCGCTTTGTGGCTGATCGCCACTACGAGCGCCAGTTCGACATTATTAACGCAAATTTTTTTGGCGCCTTGCTTCTGAGCGTGTCTGCCGCCGCCGTGGTCGGAACCATTCTCGCCTTTACGCTGTTCGAAGAGTCTTTGGCGTACGAAGTGTTGATGATCGCCAATTTTTGCGCATTGTCTGCGGTTTGGATTGCGGTCATATTTGTCGCTGGCTTGCGACGGTTTAAGGTAATTTTATGGACCTTTGCCATCGCTTACAGCATCACGGTGGCGATCTCGTTGTGCTTCATGTCAGCGGGTCTGGAAGGGCTGTTACTGGGACTATTTATTGGTCATGTGGCACTGGCTTTCTTGATGGTTGGAGCGATTATTCCCGAGTATCCGATCGTTGGCGGGGTGCGTTGGGATTTTCTATCGCTGCCAAAAATTCATCCTATGCTGATCGGGATTGGCTTTTTTTATAACTTGGGTATTTGGTCGGACAAGCTTATATTCTGGTTACATCCAGACACCTCTGAACTGGTAATAGGCCCGCTGCGTACCTCACTCATATATGACCTACCCATTTTTCTGGCTTATTTGAGCATTATCCCCGGGATGGCGGTATTTCTATTGACCATAGAAACCGATTTTGCCGAAGCCTACGAGGGTTTTTTTTCAGCGGTCAGAGGCAACGCGAGTTTGCAGGAAGTGGAAAAATTGGGTAACGCGATGGTCGTCGCCGTTCGCGAAGGGCTGTTTCAAATCGTGCGGGTGCAGGGCATTACCGTGTTGCTACTGTATGTACTGGGTCCCAGCATTATTAAATGGATGGAACTACCCGCTAAATTTGTTCACCTTTACTACGTCGACTTGGTCGGTGTAGCCGCTCAGGTGTTGATGCTGGCTATTTTGAACGTAGCCTTCTATCTCGACAAATTGCGAGATGCGCTCGTGCTGACCGTATTTATGTTTATTACGAATGTCTTGTTTACATGGCTGTCGATTCTATGGGGGCCGGTTTACTTTGGTTTTGGTTTTGGGGTGTCTATGGCACTGACCGCCCTGGTGGGTGTCGTCATGATTGGCCGGGAGCTGGATCACATTGAGTTTCATACTTTTATGCGTCAGCGCAAAACGGTTTTGGAAGAGCCAGTAACGAGTGAGGGTGCGTCATGATCAGAACCTGGAAATACGGAGTTTACCTGCTCGCTGTGCTGCTTACTGGTTGTCTGTCGAGTTCTGCAGGATCCCTTGGCAGCTGGATGGATGGAGACTCCTGGGCTGTTTTGCCGTTATTGAATGAATCCAGCTCCATCTCAGCGGACCGAAGTGCGACTGCGCTAATTGATGAACACTTGCGCCGACGCGGTGCGAATACGGTTATTTTGTCTTCCGACAGTGCCCGTAGTGATGAGGCTAATTATGTGGTAACCGGAACGGTTCTCGATTGGCAGTACGAGAATCTGACGCGACCGAAGCCCAAAGTAAAAATTGCCCTGAGTGTCTACGACCTGACAACCGAAGAATTACTGTGGCAGGAAGAGCAATCCAGAACCGGTGGCAATGGGGATTCTATTGTGGCGCTTGCGAATGAAGTGCTGGGAAGTCTTGTGTCGGATATCGATGTCTCTCCATCGGCAACCGTGCAACCGACCGATAGCAATG
>CALFBL010000051.1 GCA_937951695.1 uncultured Granulosicoccaceae bacterium
ATGGTTCGGGTGTGCATGCGGCTCAGTATGTGGTGACGCCTAAGGGTAACTCATGCGTAGAAGTGCCATCGCGCAACGAATAATGTATCCAATAGCAATTCACAAAGCTATTGAAATTGCTTAACAGGTTGGCCCCCTTCAACGTAGTTCACTAAGAGGAAAAGTAGTTCGTTTGCTAATTGAGCCGCTTTGCTTCATGTTAGGATCTGTCGCGAGCCGCAAGGAGCTGGACTCACCTGTGGACAACAACGCGAGAGTTGCCGCACAGACCTGTCCGCCAGTAGATACAGAGAATCCCATATCCGTTGCGTTTTGTGCTCACCAATCATCCGCAGGTGATGGGCAAGGTATAGGGTATCGTTACTCTGCACGATCTCAACATGCTTGCGCGGCCCGGCTTACGCGGCCCGACCTGCGCGGCCCGACCTGCGCGGCCCGACCTGCGCGGCCCGACTTGATCAACAAGGCACTGTTCAAGGTGTCGCAGGCTATTATAGGTGTGGTGGCGTTGATTCAGCGTTAAACCCAAACCTGCATCGTCGATATGGAAAACCACATCAGATAAGCCTATGAGTGGCTAGTGCCCCTTAAGGACATTGTTCGACTCGGACTGCGTAGATGATTGTGTTACGTTTCTGTGTAAATTAATAGAATAGGGTGTTGATAGATCAGCCGAAGCTGTTGGATAACGTCAAGATTGTAATTTCTGTGGGGAAATCTTATGGGAATTAGACGCTCATAACCGAGGCTACCGTGTTTAGCTGGATTACGACGGGGTTTACACTGCCACTATCAAATATTGGAGTTCTACTATGACTATGAAAAATACCGCCGGTGAGTTTTTCGACGCCTGTGAAAGTGGGAAAGGTTGGGATGTTTGTAGAGCTTGGTGTCACACCGATGCTAGTTTCTCTGGCCAGGCAGATGCTTTGGCAGATGTGACTACGTTGGAGGATTACTGTGAGTGGATGAAAGACCTACTGGTTCCAATGCCTGATGGTCACTATGAGTTAAAGGCCATGGCCGCTGATTTAGAACAGAGTGTCGTATTAGCGTTTGCGGTATTTCATGGTACGAATACTGTGGAAGGACCCGTGCCTGCGACCGGTAAGACTGTCGCTGCAGACTATGTCTATGCGATGGAATTCAAGGACGATAAAATCAGTGGCATGACGAAGATCTGGAACGATGGACATTCTCTGCGACAATTAGGCTGGGCGTAACTTAATCACTCGATATATTGGCGTTGTCCCACAAGTGTGTTGGCGCACACTACCTTGCTCTTCCTGAACTCTATTGAGTCATGAAGTACAATGCCTCTGCGCTAACTGATGCGCTGATTGATGCGCTGATTGATGCGCTGATTGATGCGCTGACTGATGCGCTGACTGATGCGCTGACTGATGCGCTGACTGATGCGCTGGTCTTCCATTTTTACGGCACGCGCATGTCGAACTTGAAGCACACGTACGGGCTGTTGAACACGCCGCTACACTGGGCGGCAGCTGCGCACACCAGACGTCTGGAAACAGAATTGCCCGGAGCGCTTTGTTAATTGTCGCGTATCTGCAAAGCCGTGCCTAGAGTGTTCATTATGCACTGACTGCGGTCGCTATCGTCAAAGATAAACAAGAGCGTGGCCATTGAAATCAATGGCCAGATCCGACTCAGCAAGACATCTTATCGCTGCCGTTTGGCGACGAATCGCCGTTTTAGAAAAACCACGAAAGTCCAACACCGTCATCAATGCCGGTGTTGGTCGTTTGCGTCTACGGTTCGATTGCCGCCGCCGCATAGCACCCATGCGATGCATCTCGCATTCATCCGACATTAGTACTAAGCTGGCAAGCTAATTGGTCTGACGTGCATTTTATTATTGAAATATTTTTCTGGAATAATGTGCGATACAACACCAATACTTTTTATTACCGTTGGACAGCGTTTCGATGCGATCGCACCAGTAATTTTAGTCGTCTGATCCCACGTTAGACCAATCTTACGATTTACTTTGCAACGCTCTGTTCCACGAGTCATTGTATTAGGCTTAAGTCGAGCTACGAGGAAAATACTTTGATTAAAGGCTGTAGTGCCAATCGCAGTCCGTGAATCTTCGACCTACAGCGATAATGTTTCCTTTGCGACAATCGATGAACAGGCTCTATTTGACATCATGTTCTTTCGGCTTGGTGATCGTGACAAACTCAGGAAATTTCCCTTTGTGGTTTATGTCGACGTGCAAAATGATGTCGCCTTTTGCTTTTTTGCTCGTGTCCAACGAATACAATTCGTTAATGTCTCGACACCAAGTTGAGTAACTGAAAAAGAATCGCATTACCTTAAGCTTTAGCTTGATTTTCCCTTTGTTTCATGGGGGTTGAGCAATGACACCGTAACAACTCGGGGAGGTCGGGTCATACTTTTGTCTGAGTTAAATCGTGATTTCGTAGCAGGAAGGTTTACGAATAATTCGCGGCGAAAAAAAATAATGGAACTAATGCGCGACGTGCTTGCCTTAACCCCCGCTCTTAAGGGAAGAGCGTTACAACAACTGACTATTTAATAGCCGTCTCTAATTAAGGTAACTTTGACAATGAAGCAAAAAATTATTTACGCCGCAATTACTGCTGTACTTGGATTGACAGGTGGCTCAGCCTTAGCGGAGCAAACCCGTATTACTGTCACCATTGAAAACCTTGCACCCACTCAAGGAACTAACCAAACTCCGCATTGGGTTGGATTCCATGATGGGAGTTTCGATATTTATAATGGCGGTACGCCAGCAGATTCGCTGCCGGTACCGAACGACCCGCTCCGCTCTCTCGAAAGACTGGCTGAAGATGGAAACAACGGTCCGATTTCTGAAACTTTTGGACAGTTTATAAGTGCAGGGGCTGGCAGTGTTGATGGCACGATTGCTGGACCCAACGGTCCCATTGCACCCGGGGACATTGCAACAGCATCCTTCGTAGTCGAATCAACGAGCTCATCCAGTCGTTTTTTCAGCTACGCATCTATGATTTTACCCAGCAATGATTTTTTCTATGCCAATGCCAACCCTGAAGCACATCCAATGTTCGATGAAAATGGGAATTTTGTTGCAGAGGATTTTATTGTTACTAATTTAGAAATCCGTGATGCCGGTACTGAAGTCAATGATGAAATTCCTGCCAATACCGCATTTTTTGGCCAGGAAGTGGCTGACTCAGGTGTCGATGAGAACGGTGTCATTTTATTAATTGGTGACGACTCTGGCCTGGTTACGTTTCAACCACCAGAAGCGGGTGGTATTCTGGCCGATGAAAATTTTTCTATGGCAGACTTTACGCTTAACGGCTATCCGTTGGTGAAGATAAGTTTCACTGCAGAGCCAGTTCAGGATGATCCAGAAATCCAGCCTGAAGAAAACTTCGCTCCGTTTCTAGCAAGAGCTGGCCTTTCTGGAGACCAAGAAGTGCCGACACCAGTATCTACCAATGCATCTGGTAGATCAGTGGTTGTCGCTTCAAACCGTGGTGTCAGGTTCGTCAATACATTCCGCAATCTAGACGATATTCAGGCTGCACACTTTCACCTCGGAGCTGCTGGTGAAAATGGGCCAATTATCGCAAACTTGATTAACCCAAACCTTGATCTTACATCACCACGTGTACAGCGCCGATTGACTCGTGCAATAACGGGTTTAGTCAGGGCAGAAGATTTAGTCGGTCCTTTGGCTGGTCAGCCTATCAATGTATTAGCTGATGCAATCCAAGCTGGAAATGTCTATATCAATATCCACACCACTGCGAACCCTTCTGGCGAGCTTCGTGGTCAATTGGACCCAGGACGTCGAGGTCCACGATTTTAATTAGTCAACTGCTGAAATTTTAGCGGTCTTTATCAAGGCGCACCCTTAGCAGGGTGCGCTTTTTTTATTGCTCTGTCCCCTGGGTTCTGCAAATCTGAGGTTTTTCGAAAATCCATTGATCTAAGGATCATAAGTTGGCCATATGATCGTTCGGTTATAGAATGGATTAACGTAAGCTTGTCCTGACTATCGCTGTGCGAGTTTCTAAGACAGAAAGAAGCTTTGCGTTAACCCAAAAATAAGAATAGACGTTATTGATTTGCTGAACTTGATGCGATAAAGGTTCACAAAGCGCGAGTCGTAGTAATTAGAGTCAAGAACGTTGGTAGATGTGATGGGCAGACTGTACAAACTTGAGCTATAATCCGAGCGCCCTAAGGCGCTATTAAGCTGTCAACCCATTGTTTTTGGTGTAAAAACATTCATTAAGTCGTTAGGAAGGGGTGTCAGTGAAATTGATACACAAGAAATTTTAGCATCGAACCTGTTAATCCAGTGAAATCACAGATGAATCCAGACCTCGCTCCTGCCGTGTCTTCAAGCCACGAATCAAATATTTCCATCAAGGATATTCCAGTCGATGAGCGTCTAATAGTAGCCTTGGACTTCCCAAGCACTGAAAGCGCTAGGGAGCTTGTCGATCTGCTTGGTGATTCAGTTAAGTTTTATAAAATGGGTCTTGAGCTGTTTATGAATGGCGGCTATTTTGAATTGGTTGAAGAGCTTTCCAGTCAAGGCAAAAAGATTTTTGCAGACCTAAAGTTTTTTGACGTGCCGAATACCGTCGGTTCAGCCGTAAGGCAGTTAAGTAAATCTGGGGCAACATTTGCCACCGTTCATGGTAATGATTCCATGCTGGCCGCTGCGGTTCGAGAAAAGCAAGGCATGAAAATAATGGCGGTTACTGCGCTAACCAGCCTAGATAACAACGATATGAAAGACCTTGGCTTCGATGTAGTGGTTGAAGATTTAGTACTATCGCGTGCTAAACGCGCGTTTGCTCTTGGCTGTGACGGAGTGATTTCTTCTGGAATGGAAGCGCCTAGATTACGTAGTGAATTGGGCAGTAATTTTCTAATTGTTACCCCGGGAATACGCCCTGTTCTGAATGATGAGGAAGAGCACGCGCAGGACGATCAAAAGCGGACTGTAGATGTCGCCGAAGCTTTCAGAAATGGTGCAGATTATGTAGTCATTGGAAGACCTATCAAGAATGCAGAAGATCCATTGGTCGCTGCAGGGAAAATACAACAGACCATAGCGGATATTTTTACTGTGACCTGAATTCGTAGATTCTTGGCAATAGTAGGCTATTGGCTGGTTGTTTCGTTACTTGACTTGCAGTGCAACCAATTAGACGTCGGAGTAATGTAAGTGCGAGCGGTGGTATGCAGCGGAGTTGCCCGATAATACCGCAATCAGGCGATTCATCTGCGCTACACGAGTTGTGTAGACGCACCTATCCTGTCGTGCTTACCGATGGGCTATGTCGAACGAGAGGTTCGCGCTTAACGCTCAACAGCAGAGGAAAAAAATGAGACTGTCCCACAATGTAATTTTGGGATACTGGCCCGTCACTAACGAGGGGGAGTCGAACCCCCGTCATGCTCGATACTTTCATTTGATGATTTACCAAATACATCGAAGCAAATATGGGTTATAAAAACGGCAAAAAAAATGGATAAGAGCAAAAGGCTATCAATCCGTATTTCTTTAACAAATAAGGAAAGCGCCATCGCGCACAAGCCGGTGCATGATAAACCTATTTTTACCGCATTCTTTAAGTTCTCCTTGCCAATTGCCATTAGTGAATCTCCAATGATATTTCCATAGTGAGTAGTGCCCCATAAGAGCATTGTGGGACACTCGGCTATTTCAAGCTAGAAAGTTTCTATTTCAATGCAGCCTAAAGATAGATTTCTGCTTTACTGAAAAAATAAGCACAGTGTTTTGATTGTCCTTCTGCCTGTTATTGATATACGAATTCACGCGGTCAGTATTAATATCTTCTTTCTAACTATCGTCTACGGCTCCCCAAAAGCATCGCTTCACTGGCTTTACGCTGAGCCACAGCAAGCGCTAGCGCTGAAATTAGAATAATGCCTGACAAGGCATCTTTGGTATTGAAATTAATACCCATCAAGTTCAAGCCGTTTGCCACCATGGTAAGAAACAACACGGCGACAACGGTGCCAAGCACGTTTGGTCTGCCACGTGGATGTAGTGCCGCACCAATAAAGGTTGCAGCAATCGCATCTAACAAATACGAAAAACCGGACAACGGTGTGAACATGCGTATATTGGCCGCGGCTATTAAGCCTGCCACTGCACAGGTAGCAGAAGCAAAGATAAAGGCGATTATCAGGTTACGGTTGGTTTTTATTCCGGCAACTATCGCTGCACTACGCTGCATTCCCATTGCGTGCACCTGGCGTCCCCACACAGACCACTCAAGCACAATCAGGTAAACCAGTATCAGCAATAGCGCAACCAGCACTTCGTTCGGTATGCCGAGCGTATCGCCCTGTGCGATTTGACGAAATTCATCCGGCATACGACGATGAGAAATAGGACCTCCGCCGTTAGTGAAAATACGCTGAACAGAGGATCCAATAAAAAAAGTACTCAAAGTGGCCAGGAAAGGACTGATTCGCAATCCAACGACCAATATGGCGTTAAAAATCCCAACCACTGATCCGGCGATGATGCCAGCGCAAACCGCCCCCGGCCAAGCCATATCGTAAGACTTCATCGCCACCACCGCAGCGGCTGCACCGAAATCAAGCGCGATACCTATTGATAAATCAATACCACCGGTAGCAATGATCAGGGTCATTGCCAGTGCCAGAATCATTAATATTGCTGAAGCCTCGACAATGTTAGTGAGGTTTTCAGCCTGTAGGAATAATGGATTCCACGCAGCGAAAAAAACAAACAATGCGAAAATTACTAACACAAAGCCAAAACGGATCAACACATTGGCGATAAAAGAGCGTTTGTGTAGGACTTGCGCATTCATATCAATTCAGCCGTTGAGAAAGGGCCGCAGTCGCAACAACAACCACAATCAATGACCCCTTGATCAGCCCGGTCCAGAAAACATTAACACCCATAGATTTGAAACCAACGGATATCGCCACCACCAGAACAGCACCCAACGCAGCGCCCCACATGGTAACAACCCGGCGCGGTGAAAATGCGGCACCAAGAAATGTAGCCAGCACCATTTCGACCATCAAATTGTCTTCCACTCCAGGTGAGCTGCCTGCACCGCGTGCCAATACAAAGTAGCTGCAAACAAAGCCCATCACTGAGGCTACAGTAAAAGACTGTCCGAAAAGGCGATTAACATTTAAACCAGATATGCTGGCGGCATCTCTACTGCCACCAGCCGCCTGAAGGTTGAGCCCCCACTTGGTGCGATGAAGAAAATGAAATGCTATCAGTGTAATGAGCGCAACCAGTATAAGTCCCAACGGAATACCGAAAAAAAACGGTTCGCGTATCGCATTAATGGCGTCATGGTCAACATTAATTCGTTTTCGTTGCGTGACTACATTATTGACTCCTACTACCGCTACGAACATAGCAAGCGTTGTCAGAAGAGGCGTCATGCTCAATCGGGTTACCAATAGAGCGTTCATGCCACCTACGAGCAAAGCGGCGAGTAGTGCTACGATACTCGCTACAAACAAACCGGTGCTTTCGGCACTAAGCAGGCTGGCCATGATGCCAGCGCACAGCACAGTGGTTGCAGGAATGGATAGATCGATCCCGCCGGATACCACATCATCACCTCCAGCCATGACTACAGCTGATAATCCTATGCAAATTAACATCACCGGCAGACTCTGCACCAGAACCAATTTAAGGTTAGTAACAGTGAGAAAGTTTGGCGCATTCAGTCCAAAGTAGATTAAGAGCCCGACAAACAGAATTAGCGGAATCGCGCCTATAGCAGCACTTAAACTTGTGCTACTACGCCGGGAAAGCGTTTCAAGTGACATTGGCAGGTTCTTGCGTAGCGCCGGTAGTCAATGCGACGAGTCGATCAACAGTCAGTGTTTCTGTGATGCGCACGCCTGACAGCACGCCTCGCGTCATGGTTGCAACGCGGTCACAGAGTCCGATAAGTTCGGCAGGATCGGATGAAGACACAATTATGCTGGCTCCATTGGCCGCTAAGTCTGCAATGAGTTGATAAATTTCAACTCTAGCGCCTACATCAACACCAACCGTTGGTTCATCAAGTATAAAAATGTTGGCATCGTTCGCAAGCCAACGGGCGAGCACAACTTTTTGCTGATTGCCACCACTGAGAAATCGGGTAACTGTTTTGGGATTGGAAGGCCGTATGTCAATTTTTGCAGTCTGTTGTTCTGCAACTTGACGTTCACGCTTACGATTTAAAAAGCCATAGCTGGAGATCTGTTTTAATACCGACAACGAAATATTCTCTAGAATGTTCATCGGTAGAACCAACCCATCCTGACGACGATCTCGTGGAACTAAGACAATGCCATTTGCCACAGCAATTGCCGGTGAGGATATCTTGATCGGTTTGCTATCTTTTTCAATTGTGCCGTAACGAATTTTGTTTACACCATACAGTGCATCGACAAGCTCCTCTCGACCTGAGCCAATCAGCCCAGCGATACCGAAAATTTCTCCTCGCCCTACTTCAAATGATACGTTCTGAAAAGACTTGCCGTCACCGAGCGACTTAACGTTCAGACCTGTGCCGTGAGGATTCCTGTTACTGTCAGGATAGACACTGGCAATTTCTCTACCGATCATTGCCGTTACCAAATCACTTCCTGTGGCTTTCGTTACAGTATCAAATACCGCTACACTTTGCCCTTGTCTGAACACGGTAACCCGCTCGCAAATATCGGTGATTTCATCGAGATAATGCGAGATATACACAATGGTGATGCCGCTATTTTTAAGCCGTTCTATCGCACTCATGAGTGCAACAACTTCACCACTGGCCAATGGCGCTGTTGGCTCATCAAACACTACAATGCGCACTTCATCGTCAATCAGTGCACGAGCAATTTGAATTAACTTTCGCTCGGCGGTTGTTAAATCGCGAACCAGTTTTCGACCGGAGATGGATCGGCCGAGTTTGTCTTTAAGAACAGATTCTGCCCGGCGCCGCATCTGCCCTTTTGAAAGACCTGCTGGTGAACTGATTTCCTGCCCCATGAACACCGATTCGGTCACCGAAAAGTGAGGTACGAGATGAAGTTCCTGATGAATAAAACGAATACCCGCACGATGTACTGTCGCAGGAGTGATGGGTTTTAGGGGTTCTCCAAACACTTCAATAGACCCCGAGTCTGCCTGGTAGACCCCGGCCAGCACTTTGATGATGGTGGATTTGCCTGCGCCATTTTCGCCGACTAGGCCGTGTATTTCTCCGGACTTAATTTCCAGGCTGGCGCCATCCAGAGCTAATACGCCCGGAAACGCCTTAACCATATTGTTTAAGAGCAGTGCCGGTTTATCCACGAGTAAGAATCACATGACAATCCGATACGGGATTAGGATTAGAAACAGGATACTAAAATGAATGGCGGCCTCAAATCATATTGAGGCCGCAGGTGTGGCGTTGCAATGACTTATTACAACTCGCCGTAGCCAAGTTGCTTGTATGCTTCCTTGGCGCCCTCTGCACCGTTAACCGGTACAACATCAACATAGGTCTGTGGCAATAGACTATCGCCATGGAAGTGGCGTGCTACATTCATGGCTGCTGTCGACCCAATCAGGTTGGGCTGTTGCGCAACGTTAGCCACAAACGGACTGTTTTCTTCGGCCATGATTTCAAGTGTATCGGGACCTCCGTCGAGGGCAGTCACGATGATTTCATCTCTACCTGCCTCCTCAAGTGCTTGAACCACTCCAATGGCTGGCTGATCCCAACATCCGACATGAATCGCATCGATAGTGCCTTTGGGGTTCGCTGCTAACAGATCCAGGGTTTGCTTGCGCGCATCTTCTGGCGCATTGGCAAATTCTTCCGCAAGCTCAGGCTGGATAATTTCGATATTGGGGTAATCTTGCAGTACATATTTCCAGAGTCCAGTACGGATACCACAAATACGAAGTGCGTTTTCAAACGCATTGAATACTGCCACTTTACCTTCACCACCGATAGCATCTGCCATATACCGACCGATAGTCGTGCCCATGTAGTAGTTGTCAGAGGTTGTGTTGTTGATAGCATGCTGTGATGGATGGTCGACGGTGAAAACAGGAATACCCGCAGCCTTGAGAGCTTCGAATTTAGGCTCTACCGAATCATCGCCTAAGATTGAGATGACTGCATCCACTTTGCTGTTGAGCAAAATGTCATGGTTGTCTGCATGGACCTGATTATCTCTGCCACCATCTACGGCTACGACCTCACCGCCAAGTTTTTCCACCGTGCTGGTGGCGCCGTTAAATGCCTCACGGTCCCAGAAGTGTTGTGTGCCGACGACGGCCACGCCAATTTTTTTTCCTTCTAGCGACAAATGCCCGTCAGCAAGTACTGTGTTTGATGTGGTGAGTGAAACCGCACTGAGTACCGACACAGCGATGAATCCGAAAAGGTTTTTCATGGTTACTCCGATGGAATAAGAATGGCGAGCAGCCGCCAAGTGGTCAATAACTACATTTTCTACATTTTCTACATTTTTTTATTGTCAGATAGTGTGCCACATGCTAGACGTCGATGTAAACTCGAAATTGTCTGATTAGTCTCGAGTCTGAAAAACTCAGCCGAACGCCTAGTAACTAAAACCGGTACTCGACCCACATTCTAAACGACAGGGAACAAAATGCCTACATTTGATGCGTGCTTTGCTGGACTAACAATACTGGACATCGCCGGGCGTCCTGTTGAATCCATTCCAGATGGTGGCGGGGTTGCCTTTATCGACGAGATCAGGATGAACCCGGCAGGCACTGCTGCAGGCGCAGTTATGAATGCAGCTAAGCTTGGGCTCAACTGCACAACATCCGCATGCGTTGGTGACGACGAGAAAGGGCAATTTATCATCGACAGTTACAATCGATTAAATATTGATTGCAGCTTGATTCAAACGACCAGTGATGCGCTGACCTCATCAACCATACTCCCCATAAGACCTAACGGCGAACGACCCGCGTTGCATTGTCGGGGCGCTTCGGATAACTGGTATGTTGAAGAATCGGATTTTGATACGGTCTGTGACGCAACGTTTCTCCATCATGGCGGTACTGGTCTGCTAAACGCTATGGACGCAGGGCAAAGCGCAAAATTACTTCAGTATGCAAAACTGAAAAATCTGACCACTACATTTGACTTAATTGCCCCGGACGACAATACGATCGCACTTCTTAAAAACGCGTTGCCACATGTAGACTTTTTTATGCCGTCTATTGAAGAAGCGGTGTTTCTGTCTGGTAAAACAGAACTCACGGAGGTAGCTCGTTTCTTTAAAAATATGGGCGCAACTAATTGCATATTTAAATGCGGTGCGGAAGGTTCGTATATCAGCACTCCTGAGCGTGCATTTTCACTTCCAGCTCATCAAATTTCAGTGTCAGACACGACGGGCTGTGGGGACAGTTATTGTGGTGGATTCATCGCCGGTTTATCTATGGGACAAAGTATTGAAGACGCATGCAAGTTAGGCACGGCTACTGCTGCACTCGTTGCAACCGGCCTTGGCTCAGACGCAGGCGTTGTCAATCTTGCGCAAACGACAGAATTTATGAATTCAACTCCGACGTTACAGAATTAATATTGATCCTATCTGAAGGTGCTTCATCTGGCCCCTTATCAATTCTATGCAAATCTCGACAGAATTATTTCGCAAACAACAATCAACGAACCATTCAAAACTAACGCTATCATTTAGAAGAACATTCAACCCATGCTAACGGAACCGTGCTTCACACTGGGATATGCCATGCCATGCCATGCCATGGCGTACAGTACGTTTTTGTCAATCGATTTTCCCAGCTCGCTGTAATCGTTAGGCGCTTGCTCGATTAAAGCAAGGCCAGCCTGTGAGACTATTTCGGCTTCAGATTGCTCGATGATGAATCACCGCACAGCTCACCTCCAAGGTGAAGTTTCTCAATGCACGAATGATAATGAATCCACTACAATTATCGTTTAAATAGCCCGTAATCTCGTGTGAAGCTACGGATTCACTTAGTAAGTCTGACATCAGTTTTGCGTCAGCAGTAGTGTGTTATTTGTTCCTTCGATCTGGGTATCGAGCGACACGTTGGCCCCATCCTCTCGTCCTGCGGCCACGGCTTCGGGGTGACGGGCACCGCGTGTGCGCGATCGCAACCACGTCAGGTTCTTGCCACATTCGCGTTTAACGATCTCGCGCTTGCGAAGAGTCAACGCCGTGCCGGATGTAGACGCTGAACGCTCCGTACGTTCACGCTCTTCGACTATCACCTTGATGCGATCGTTTACTTCGCGCGCTAAGGCGCGACGGTAATCAATAGGCGGCACTGCGTCCGGGTGGGAATTCGCCCGTGCGTCGCCGCGTAGTGAGCGCGCACTCCACTGCATCGGTCAAATAGTCGAGCGTAAGCTTAGCTACCTGCACGTCGATCTGGAAACCGCGAAACTCGGGGCAAGCGTTGTAGCCGAGCACGAACAGTACATCGTTATGAGCCTTGATGTTTTGCCGACTGGACGTACCTCGATCGAGCGCCCCGTGTCTACGGACACAACTTCCATTAGCTCGCTCTTGGCAGTTATCAATGCTCGCAGGTAATGGCGTCCGGCGGGAAGCAGTCGTCGACCTCGTGCAGCCAAGAACGCTCGCATCGGCGTGCCCTTGCCTCGTATCCACGGTAGGCGAATGGCGCTCTCGTAAGCAAGTCCGCGTAACATATCAGTTACGGGTTCGAGCGAGTAGACCGCTTGCAGTTCGGTCTCGCCCCAACCAAGCGCAAGTGCAGGGGGGCGTGATCAAGGGCTCCAGCGCTGCGTGGAATTGCTCAGGTCCGTCAGGGTGTTGGTCGAGCCAGGCAGCCAAAATTTGTCTTGCCTTGTTGACTTCAGACAGTTGTTTGTGTGGTGACATGCAAGGACTCCCGAGTATTGGTTGACCGGTGGCGTAAATGCCTCGACGGAGTGCGGTATGCGTCGCACAGTCTGATATCAAAGGAATAGCTAGGATAAACGATCTTCGTCCGATCAGGAGGTGCCTAGAGAGCGTCTCTAGGGTCTGTAGATTGAAACCCCAGAATTTATGCATCACTGAGTTATAGTGTTGTTGCTCACTGCTTTTACTCGACAACGGTGATGCTGTGGCCAAGCGTATACTATCGATTTGCACCAAACTTGAGCACATGAATCATCAACACCACAATTTAGGCCTATGCACCGACCTTAAGGTCCTGGATCAGTTTTTAAACGTTGAGGGTCAGTTCCTGATCGATGCCGGCTGTGGGAACATGCACTTGTCACGTGAGTTAGCAAATCGGGGAGCCAGTGTGTTGGCTGTTGATCCGGATCCTGTACAGGCGGAGAAAAACAATCGGGCAGAGGCTATTGCCAATGTCGAGTTTGCACAGACGGGTGCGGATCAAATTCCGGTTGAGCCACGGTCGGTAGATGGTGTTCTGTTTCCGTATAGCCTGCATCATATTCCAGCTGAATTGTACCCGGCGGTGTTTGAAGAGATGGTTCGAATACTGAAGTCCGATGGTTACATATATGCGATAGAGCCAGTGGCTCAGGGCAAACTCAACGAGGTGATGCGCTTGTTTCACGATGAACACGCGGTGCGGCGAGCGGCGAAGACTGCGTTGGATACGCACGGTGCACAGCTATTCCAACAATGCGATGAAATCACTTACCGCATACCCGTTCAGTACAGTTCCTGGGAAGATTACGCCGAGCGTTATGCAAACAAGTCTTACAATACGAACTACACCGAGGCACAAGTACGTGCGCAGACTGTGCAAAAGCGTTTTATTGAATTAGGTGAGCCAACCGGCTTTGCGTTCGAATTGCCGATGAAAGTGACCTGGCTACGACAACTGCGTAAAACATCTTCCAAGAATACCCGAGTATGAAACTCACGCAACTCGATGTGTTTGTTGTTAAAGCGCGACTAGATACGCCGTTTGCGTTTTCGCAGGGATGGGTACACCAGCGTGCTGCAACGCTGGTCAGGCTAACGACAGAATCTGGATTGCAAGGTTGGGGCGAGGCGTTCACACAAGGTCTAGAGCCGCCTGAGATAGCGGCGGCGACCATAGAGCACGCGCTGGCACCGTTGGTACTGGGTAAGGATGCTTTACGCCCAGCAGTGCTGTGGCAAGCTATGTACAACCAGACGCGCGATCATGGACGCAAGGGCTCTGTGATGTCGGCTATGAGCGCTATTGACATAGCGTTGTGGGACATCTGCGGCAAGCACCACACTGTCCCTATTCATAACTTACTCGGTGGTGCGTTTCGAGAGTCTGTACAACCATACGCCACCGGGTTTTACCGCGTTAGAGGGCCCGGTGAAGCGGACCGTTTAGCGGCAGAGGCGATTGGTCATCGCGAGGCGGGATTCAGTGCCATGAAAATAAAACTGGGTTTTGGCGTGCGTGACGATCTGGCTGTAATGGAGGCGATAGCAACTGCGTTGAACGACACCGAAGTCGAACTGATGGTGGACACGAATCACGCTTACGGCCGGCGTGATGCAATGACACTGGGCCACGATTTAGCGAACTATAATTTGCGATGGTATGAAGAGCCCGTTGTACCAGAAGACATTGCCAGCTACACCGCGTTGCGAGAATCGTTGAATGTACCGATCGCTGGCGGTGAGAACGAACACTCAGCGTTCGGGTTTAATAACCTGTTTCAAGCTCAGGCGCTGGATGTTGTGCAGCCAGACATTGGCTCATGTGGAGGCTTTAGCGCGGCGCGGGATATTCTGGGTATGGCACAGGCTAACGGCGTTATGGTCAATCCACATGTATGGGGCACGGCAATTGCCCAAGCCGCATCGTTGCAATTCATCGCCACTATCCCGATTACACATCACTCGTTATTTCCAACTGAACCTATTCTGGAATATGACGTATCCAACCATCCATTTAGGAATCATCTGGTCGCTGACCCGTGGGCGATGATTGACGGGCGTGTGGCCATACCGCAACAGCCGGGGTTGGGTATCGAAATCAATATGGATACAATTGAGCAGTATCAGACGCAGAGTGCGACTTTGACCTGAGTGATCGGGCAAGTTATCCACCGGGCCTCACTTTACCTCCGGTATGTATCGATCAGTATTCGCCGAAAGTGCAATTTCTTAAATTCGGTTGAGTAGGCTGGATATTCCACCTACCGTCATTGCGTGTACGGATAAGCACACATGGCTTGCATTCGAAGCTCCTGACGGGCACTCTAGAAGGCCACAGTCATGATTTGGAGTTGAATCTATGAGTAAAAAACAACCACTACTATTGCTAGTCTCTGGATTGTTGATAGCGGCGTTGAGCGCGCCGGTGCATTCGGCAGAAAAGTTAACCTATTACTGCAGTGCACAAGAAGAATGGTGCCAGCTGATGGCCACAGGTTTTGAAGAAGCAACGGGTATCAAAGTCAGCATGACCCGCAAGAGCTCTGGGGAGACCTTGGCGCAGATAAAAGCGGAAGCCAGTAACCCTAAAGGTGATATCTGGTGGGGTGGCACGGGGGATCCGCATTTACAAGCTGCAGAAGAGGGCTTAAGCGAAGAATACCTGTCACCGCTTCGTGACGAACAGCACGATTGGGCGATCAAACAGGCTGAATCGGCCGGTAACCAAACCATCGGAATTTATTCAGGGGCTTTGGGTTATGGCTATAACGAAGAGGTCTTGAAATCCAATAATCTGCCTGTGCCTGAATGCTGGAAGGATCTAACCAAGGCGGAATACAAAGGGCATGTACAAATGGCTAATCCTAATTCATCGGGTACAGCCTATACAACGCTTGCGACCATTGTTCAGCTCTTCGGTGAAGACGAAGGGTTTGAATTCATGAAAGCGTTGCATAAAAATATCAACCAATACACGAAGTCTGGTTCTGCACCCATTAAAGCGGCGGCCCGCGGTGAGAACACCATTGGAATCGTATTCATGCACGATGCGGTTGCACAAGCTGTGGCGGGCTTCCCGATTAAAGTGGTTGCACCGTGTGAAGGCACCGGATATGAAATCGGTGGCATGACTATCATCAAAGACGGTCGTAACCCGGATAGCGCGCGGAAGTTCTACGACTGGGCATTAACTGCTGATGTACAGTCTCGTGCATTGGAAGTGGATTCATTTCAGGTAATGTCGAATAAGGCTGCCAAAAGTTCACCGATGGCACCGGATTTGGACAGCATTAAACTCATCGACTATGACTTCGCCAAATACGGTTCATCGGATGAGCGTAAGCGTTTGCTGAAAAAGTGGGATGACGAAGTATCGGTTCTTCCCCAGTAATTGATCTTAATTGTTGGCCAGGTGGGTTTGCCCTGGCCGTTTCTTTAATTTGTATAAGGGCCGTATTTTGAGCAAGACTGTGCTCTTGTGGTTAAGCGTTGGCATCGTTGGTTTTTGCCTGCTTCCTTGGTACGTGCTTGAAGACGGTCTTTGGAGTTTCGAGTGGCTGTTCGACGGCTACCCTTTTAATACCGACTACGCCCCGGCCGCGTTTTTGCTAACTCAGGGCGAGAAACTATGGCTATCACCCATACCGTTATTTTTACTGTTTCCCCTTGTCAGTCAAGTTTTCAAGCACTCCACCGCACAGCGCAGCAATGTACTGATAATGGTGGGTGTTGCAGGGATTGCGTGGATGGTCATGCAGGGTTTGGGCATCGGCTTACGAGGCTGGAATTTTGAAGCCTTAGGCCAACTCTTTGGCCCGCTCGAAGCGCGTCAATTTGGTATGGGTTTTGGCGCTTTATTTGTGTTTGCTACTTTTTTGTTCTTCCTCAGCACGGGTATTGCGGGTCGAGGCGCGGTCAACGGGGATGTCTTTGTCGTTGGTGCGATTGGTCTTGTCATCGCGGTGGTCACCGTGTTTATCTTTTTCCCGATTGTGCAAATGCTCTCCAGTGCTGTGCGAGATAACGACGGTGTTTATTCGTTAACCATTTTTGCCGAAAAATTCTTTCAGAATAAGTTCTGGGGCTTAGGTTGTATACAAGGTGGTACGCGCTGCGGGGTTGCGTGGAATTCCCTATTTTTAGCGGTGTTAGTGGGTTTTCTAACAACGCTACTGGGTTTGGTGTTCGCGTTGGTTGCAACACGATCCGGGTTAAAGCGTGGCAACTTTCTGCGTGCCATGACGGTCCTGCCCATCATCACACCTCCCTTTGTCATCGGCTTAGCCATTATTTTGTTATTTGGTTTATCAGGCTCAGTCACCAAATTGGTGGCTGATGTTCTCGATCTTCAGCCCACGCGGTGGGTCTACGGTCTGCCCGGTATTGTTATCGCGCAGTTGCTCTCATTCACACCGATAGCCTTTCTGGTGATGATTGGCGTGGTGGAAGGAGTTAGCCCAGCCATGGAAGAGGCGGCGCAAACGCTGCGTGCCAGTCGTTGGCAGACCTTCAAAACTGTGACCTTACCGCTCATTCGCCCGGGGCTAGCCAACGCCTTCTTGCTCGGCTTCATTGAGAGCATGGCGGATTTCGGTAACCCGCTGGTGCTGGGTGGGAATTACGATGTGCTGTCGACAGAAATATTTTTTGCCATTGTAGGTGCACAAAACGATCAAGGCATGGCAGCGGTTCTTGCAATCGCGTTATTGATATTCACCTTATCGGCCTTTTATGTTCAAAGACGGTGGCTAGGCAAGAAGTCCTACACCACGAAAACTGGAAAAGGCGATTCGGGGATGCATGTGACGATGCCCAAGCGGGTCTTGCTACCGTGTTATCTGGTGGCAGCGGTTTGGACACTGTTCACCGCTACCGTGTACGGCATGATTCTCTACGGCGGTTTTGTCGAAATGTGGGGGTTGAACAATACCTTAACGTTCAAACACTACATTACAGCCTTTGGTGTCGGCTTTAACGAGTTTGGTATCCACTTCAAAGGATCAGCTTGGGACTCATTCTTCACCACACTGAAAATTGCAGCAACAGCTGCGCCGCTGACCGCCATGCTGGGCTTGTTAACCGCTTGGTTGTTGGTGCGGCAAAATTTTGCGGGCAAAAATGCGTTCGAGTTTGGCACCATGCTGAGCTTTGCCATCCCCGGTACCGTCATTGGTGTGAGCTACATACTGGCGTTTAATGTACCGCCCCTGGAACTCACGGGGACCGGTGCGATACTGGTCATCAGTTTTATTTTCCGAAATATGCCTGTGGGTGTACGAGCCGGCATTGCGTCCATGTCCCAACTGGATAAAAGTCTGGATGAGGCCTCTTTGACCTTAGGAGCCAGTACCTGGAAAACCTTTACGCGTATCATCCTGCCCTTGATGCGTCCTGCCATACTGGCTGCCTTGGTGTTCAGTTTTGTGCGGGCCATGACCGCGATCAGTGCCGTTATATTTTTGGTCAGTGCTGAGTACAACATGGCCACCAGCTACATCATTGGTCGTGTAGAAAACAACGACTACGGCATTGCCATCGCCTACTCAAGTGTATTGATTGTGGTGATGTTGGCGGTGGTCGCCCTCATGCAGTTTTTGGTTAACCGGAACGGCCAAGGGTCTCGCTTTGCACAATCGCGCACCAACTGGTAAATCATCACTATGACTATTCAACAAACGCGATCGAAAGCGGCATCAGTCGAATTTAAACACGTTACCAAAAGGTACGGTAAGGAAATCACGGCGGTTGACGATGTGTCCTTGCACGTCCATGCAGGGGAACTGGTTACGTTGTTGGGCCCGTCCGGTTGCGGCAAGACAACTACGTTGCGAATGATTGCCGGTCTGGAGATGGTCACCTCTGGTCACATTACGATCGGTGATACGGATGTAACCAAATTGCCGGCTACCGATCGTGATGTAGCAATGGTGTTTCAGTCTTACGCGTTGTTTCCGCATATGTCTGTAATGGATAACGTCGCCTATGGCTTACGCATCAACAAGTTAAAAAAAGACGATGTCAGGGTAAGAGCCAATCGGGGTTTGGAGTTAGTAGGCTTAAAGGGTTACGGCGATAGATTACCTAGTGAGCTTTCTGGCGGGCAGCAGCAACGCGTGGCGGTTGCCCGAGCCTTGGTGCTAGAGCCACAGGTTTTATTGTTTGATGAGCCCTTGTCAAACCTGGATGCCAAGTTGCGGCGTCAGGTACGAGAAGATATCCGGGATATACAAACAGGTCTTGGATTGACTGTGGTGTATGTCACCCACGATCAGGAAGAGGCCCTGGCGGTCTCTGATCGAATCATCGTGATGAACAATGCAAGCATTGCGCAAATTGGCACGCCGCGCCAATTGTACGATGCTCCCAAAGATGAGTTCGTGGCGGATTTTATCGGCGAGGCGAATTTGATGGACGGCCAGATCGAATCGGTCGAGAATGAGATCGCGACCGTATCAGTAGATTCCATTCGCTTTGAACTCCCCGCCGCTGACCACACCACCGGCGCTATTCGTGTGGCTATTCGGCCGGGTCGAATTCAGATACTGCCAGAAAATTCACCGAATGCGATGGCGGGTAACGTACTAAAGGTAACTTATGCGGGTAGGCATATGGAATATCAAGTGGCGACAGCCGTGGGTGAACTCTTTGTGGTGTCCGATGTTGACAGCGATTATGTCGAAGGGCAGGCAGTGGGCGTAGGTTTTGAGACTAAAGGGCCCGTGTTGTTGAAGGTGTGACGAATTTATGATGCAGCAATGCAATGGCTCAATGGAATCATCGATTTATTAGTTGAGTAGCTTGGTAGATAAGTAAGAGAAAAAACCAGCGATTCATGAAAGCCAAGTATCAAATCCGTCGCTAATCGATAATAACTGAAATGGTACTGATCAGGAACCTACAACAATGCAAGAAGAACTAGCCAGTCGGCGCGATAAAGGTGTTGATATCGTGCAAGCGGCTGCGGCGACAGCCAAGCGTTATTTTGGCGATATCAGCAAGTTGCTTATTGAGACCAAAGGCAAACAAGATTGGGTGTCAGACGCGGACAAGGGCGTGGAGACACAAATTCGTGATGCGTTGATGGAGGCGTTTCCAGCGGACGGCATTGTTGGTGAGGAACACGGACTAAAAGCCTCTACTTCAGGGTATGTTTGGGTCATTGATCCCATTGACGGTACCTCTAGCTTTGTGGTTGGCATGCCAGGATGGTGTGTGGTCTTGGCTTGTGTTTATGAAAATTCTGTAGTGATCAGTATCATCATCGATCCCATAGCCGATGAAACGTACATAGCGGTTAAGGATCAAGGCGCTACGCTGAACGGTCGAGCCTTATCGGTATCATCGGCGAACCGCTTAGATCAAGGCACTATGGCTATTGGGTACTCTGTTCGCATTCCTACACATCCCACCTTGGGTATGCTGGCCCATATTGTTCAGGCCGGTGGCATATTTTATAGCTGCGGCTCGGGCGCTTTGATGCTGTGCTACGTGGCATCAGGGCGCGTATTGGGTTTTGTTGAGCAGCACATGAACGCTTGGGAC
>CALFBL010000052.1 GCA_937951695.1 uncultured Granulosicoccaceae bacterium
TTGTTCACAGTGGCACCACCAGAGAACCCATTGATATGAGTAGCGGACACCTGAAGCTGAAGCGATTCTGTTCGAGGGGACGACAGCGCAGGTACCGCTGCTAGCAGGTTGATCGGATCGTTTACTCTCTGTTGCAGGAACACCGGTTCTGATTGAACCCATGCCGGTGCCATGGCGAATGCCAAAGCAGTCAATGCTGTGAATCGCATACTAATTCAAACCCTACACATCACGCGACTAGTGTTGAGAGGCGTGGTTCGATGCTATTTGCCAGACCGATCGACTCGATAATGAACTAATTGATTTATTGAATGTACTGTTGCGCTGAGTGGCATCAGCGCTAGATGTCGGTACCGAGTTGATCACGCGCCTGCGCGGCATTGGCTTCAGCCGACGGCGATGCCGGTGATAT
Source organism: uncultured Granulosicoccaceae bacterium (assembly GCA_937951695.1). Lineage (GTDB taxonomy): Bacteria > Pseudomonadota > Gammaproteobacteria > Granulosicoccales > Granulosicoccaceae > Granulosicoccus. Next base: position 413 of record CALFBL010000052.1, read on the forward strand.
TTTAAGCACTTCCTCAAACGCTTGCACCGCCCCTTGCGCATCGCCGGTTCGCATCAAGATCAAGCCCAGCCCGGCCAAGGCACCAAAATGATTGGGTTCCAGATCCAGGGTTTTCTGAATATCGGCGACTGAATCTTCAAAACGATTCATCAGGTAGAATAATGTGGCTCGCTTATTCCACCCTTCGGCGAAATCTGGATAGGCATCGATCAATTGATTGCTCAGCTTCAATCCGAAGTCGTTCTGACCCGATTGCAACGCAATTTGAATCTGCGACATGAGTTGGGTCGAAGTCTCATCAGGCCCCTCTAACCAATGACCCCATATCTGCTGCTCGATTAACACGACATCGATCGGTTTCTCTGCGTTTTGCAGTCGATCAAACAAGCCAGGTAATTCCGGTGCGTTCTGGTCGGCAAAAGCCGGCGGACTTAAACTGACAGTAGACAAGACCGCGCCGAGCATCAAAGTGATGCTGCGACACAGATTGCTGGCGGGATTACCGACGCGTCGAGCCATTTCTGATCTCAGTAGAAGCGTTAAGGAATGTACTTTTCTTTTGCGTTCACCATTTCGACCAACGTAGTCGCGTCTCGATAGCCAGGAACCCGTTCACCCGTATCAAGATAAATCAAGGGAGTGCCCCGCAAACCCACCTGTTGAGCTAAGGCCATATGCAACTGAATTGGGTTATCGCAGGTAGCAGTCGGGACACTTCCTCCCGCTTTGGCGGTCGTCATTGCCGCCTGCGGATCGTCGTTACACCACACAGATTGCAGTGCATCGGATGCCGGCGTATCAATACCTGCGCGTGGAAACAATAAATAGTTAACCGCCACACCCGACTCTAACAAGGTATCGATCTCACCATGCAGGCGCTGACAAAAGCCGCAGCTAATGTCGGTGAATACGGTTATGGAACGGCCGGTGGGAATCGTCGGTTCGTAGGTTAGCATCTGCGACTCAGGGATATCCACCAGCAGATCCATATGCAGTTTGCCAAGCCGCTGCTCGGTCATGCTGACACGATTTTCCAGATCGATCATGTCGCCTTCAAACAATCGGGTACCCGCCTCGTTCACATACAGGATCGACCCGCCTGATACTAGTTCATACAAACCGGGCACGTCGGTCTCACTGATACTGGTGATTTCAAAATCACCCAGATACTTTTGAATGTTTTTCGCCACATCAGCCGTTTTGTCAACGGTCGGTGCCTCACCAGTAGTAGCGGTATCTTGTGCCTGAGCCACGCCACCGATAAGGACTGCAGTGAACAGCAGTGCAACGTTAAATTTATTAAAAGCCATAACGATTCTCTAAATACGGGACCTCACTATAATAGCGACGCCCCGGTTGACACTTCGTGTGATGAAAGTGCAAATGGTTCCATCACCCTCTAGGGTGATGTTCTTTGTGTAACGATTTCATCCGTTCTCGTGCCACGTGAGTGTATATCTGCGTAGTAGACAAGTCACTGTGTCCTAGCAATAGCTGCACCACGCGCAAATCTGCGTCATGATTCACAAGGTGTGTGGCAAAGGCGTGCCGAATAACGTGCGGCGATAACTGCACCGACAGACCAATTTGTTCTCCATATATTCTTATACGATGCCAAAAGGTCTGTCGGGTCATTTGCTGACCCCGTTTTGACAAAAACAGCGTCTCGCTGGGTGCTTTCATCAGATCCACCCGTGCTGACTTCGAATAGCGTTCGATCCAATGACAGGAATGCTCACCCATCGGTACCAGGCGCTCTTTACCGCCCTTTCCCCATACCCTGACCACCCCTTGAGAAAGATTGGCGGAATCCATAGTCAGTGCAACGATTTCCGATACGCGCAACCCACAACCGTACAGCACCTCGAGCATGGCTCGATCTCGCAAACCTAACGAGGTGTTAATGTCGGGAGCTTCCAGAAGTCGTCGTACGTCCGCTTCACTTAATATTTTGGGTAGGGGTCGCCCTATCTTTGGCGCATCAATCAACCAGGTCGGATCTGTCGAGACGCGATGTTCACGCAGCAACCAAGCGTAGAAACGGCGCAAAGCAGAGAGTTTGCGAGCCGCGGTACGAGCACTTGAGGCTTTCTCCAATCGATGCGCCAAGAAGGCCAGGACATCCTTCCGGCTCGCGCTCAGCAAGGCCTGGTCGTGCGCGTGTAACCAAAGCGCGTACTGTCGCAGATCAGACCTGTACGCTGATAAGGTTGCCGCAGACAAACCGCGCTCCAGCATCAGCATATCGGTGTAATCGGTGATCAATCGCACTTCAACAGGATCTATGATCGCTGGGCTCATGGTGAATGTCTTTGTAAACTGTGTAGACATAATAGAATGTTCTTCATGAATAACACCAACTCTACAGGTGGTAACCCGTGATCGAAACGGAAAAACCAGCGCCGTGCGTAACCGATGCCGATCCCAGCGCTGCGACGATCGAACAAGCAAACCAGCGCATTGCCGATCAACTGCCGCGCATTAACGGCACCGAACGGGTTGATTTGGAACACGCACGCGGCAGG
>CALFBL010000053.1 GCA_937951695.1 uncultured Granulosicoccaceae bacterium
GGGTTGAGCGGGTTGAGCGGGTTGAGCGGGTTGAGCGGGTTGAGCGGGTTGAGCGGGTTGAGCGGGTTGAGCGGGTTGAGCGGGTTGAGTGGGTTGAGTGGGTTGAGTGGGTTGAGTGGGCTTTGGCGGTGTTTCGGAGGACTGTACGCCATTTTTTAAAGCGGGATCCTGCAACGGCAGACGGCCATTGGATTGATGATATTCACGCAGGTTTTTGTAAGACTTTGTGACTTCGATGAATCGATTATGGGCATGCTGGCGCTCACGCGGGAGCGCAGTAAACCGGTCAGGATGCCACCGATTGACCAGACGACGGTAGTTTCGGCGCGCTTCTGGGAAGCCGGCGTCCCGATCCAGCTCAAGCATTTGATAATCCCGCTCGAAGATGTTACTCACCTGAAACTCCAATTTCCTATCGGATGACTTTACAATGGCCGGCTACCTGCGAAGTGGTTTGTCACTTGCTTATACATTGATGTAATACAACTAGTTGGCACTCGTATCGCTCCAAATGGCTGAACACATCTTTTCATGAACCTGCCCGAGTTCTCATAACGAGGTAATCGGCAGAGATTGCTGCAAGTGCAATAAAACTTGCTGTGACACCAGAGCACGTACTTACTATGACACCTAACAGCACTATATTTCTGACCTTGACGCTTGCGTCTATCTTAACAGCCTGTGGCGGCACGGGAGGGCAGTTACGCCCGGAAGACCGCCCGCCTGAGGCCGGAGCAGCCGCCGCTCCCGAGTACCGTTTGGGGCCTTCGGACGTGGTTTCGGTCAATGTTTGGAAAAATCCTGACCTTTCGGTTACCGTCCCGGTGCGACCCGACGGATTCATTTCTGTGCCTCTGGTTGGCGATGTATTGGCGGGTGGACGTACACCTGCCGAGATTTCAGCCGATACAGAGGGTAAGTTATTGCAGTTTATTCGCTCTCCCCAAGTGTCAATTATTGTTGAGGAGCTCAATAGCGCTGAATTTCAGAATAGAGTACGCATAGTCGGTGGAATCGCCGAGCCTAAATCAATCTCCCATCGTGATGGTATGACCGTGATTGACTTGGTTCTTGAGGCGGGTGGCGTGAACGAGTTCTCGTCCCCGGAAAGTGCTCGGCTGTTCCGTACGATTGATGGACAGCCTAAGGTGTTTCCCGTGTACTTGCAAAGCATTTTGCAGAACGGGGTGTTGGACACCAATTATACGCTGCTACCGGGTGACGTCATTTCCGTTCCCGAGCGCAGGTTTTAATTTGATCGCTTTCTGTGCGCTTAGCAATATAGGGAAATGGATAAAGTGAACAAGACAACTGTCAGTAGAGACTATGAGTAACATAACCTTAGATGAAATGAGACCCCTGTTGGCTCGGGAAGTGCTGGCCAAACGAGGCACACTTGTGCTGGTGTTTGCGATCTCTGCACTGTTGTTCCTCGCGCTTGCTGCGGTTTGGAAGAAAAGCTACGTATCCTACGCGCAGATTTATGTTGATGACCAACGACCGGTGAAGTCTCTTCTAGAGGCCGACACTGGGGCGAGTTCTGACCAAGCCAATTTGGCTAAAGAAGAGCTGTTCAATTCAGAGATTATGAATTTGATTCTCGATGAGGCTGGGTTCGCTGATGAGAACACAACACTGGCCGAACGCGAGCGCTTGATCAATGAGATAAAGGACGATACCGAGGTCTATAACATCAACAATCAATTGATTGAGATCTTGTTCGAATATCACGATCCTGCGGTGGCTTTTAAAACTACATCTCTATACGCCGATCTCTTTCTCGACAAGGCCATGCGCCAGTCGAGTGCAGAAACCACCGATAACTTTGAACTGATCATTGACCAAGTCGAAACTCTACGGACGAAGCTGGAAGACTCAGAAGCGAGAATTCAGCGGTTTAAAACTCAGTACCCGGGCTTGGGTGCCACCACTGAGGGCAACGTTGAAACCCGCGTTATCGAGCTTCGTCGCGAGCTGGAATCTACGCAGCTGCAAGCGGCACAAGCTGAACAACGTACGCGTGCACTTCAGCGCGAAGTGAATTCGGAAACGTCCTCGTTGGCCCGCGATGCGGTCATCTCGCAATACCGCAACCGAATGTTCGAGCTGCAATCACAGATTGAAGGATTGCGCCTAAACTACACCGATGACTACCCGGATATCGTTCGATTGAAGCAACAGCTTCGCGATGTTGAGGCGCAGTCTCGTCAAGCGGCAGCAACCGGATCAACGGGCGGCTTTGGGGGAGAAATAAACTCCGTCAATCCGGCGTTCCAGCAATTGCGTAGCGATCTGTCCACAACTCGAGCTAACGCCGAGGCGCTACGCTCTCGTGCTAACCAGTTGGATGTGTTGTTGGCAAAGGAAATCGAGCGCTCCGCCACTACTTCAGTGGTTGAGCGTGAATACACGGATTTAGTTCGTGACTATGAACGGACGAAAAATCAATACGATGATTTGGCGCAGGCTCAAGACGATGCCCGCATCGCCATGGTGGTTAGTAAAGACAAGCAAGGTGTTTTGTACCGTATTGCTGAACCTGCCAATTTTCCACAAAACCCGGAAGGGTTGCGTTTCATTCATATTGCTGCCGGTGGGTTATTTTTAAGTCTGTTACTGCCTTTCATTGGATTAATCGTGTTTTTGAAACTGGATCCTCGCATCCGGACATCATCATCGATATCCGAAGTTCTTGAGCTACCGCTTTTGACTACGGTGCCGCACATGGATCGCGTTCGCGATCGCAAGTCCTGGCTCAGCAGAACGTCTGGGGTGGTCACCGTTGTAGCTTCGGTGTTCGTTATTTATATAATCGTGGGCGTGATTAAATTCGCCACAGCGATTGGTGTCTTGGGAGGAGGTGTGGCATGACTGATCGCGCAAAGATAGCGAATGTTCGTTCGATTATTCAACAGAAGCAGAGTAAGGGACAGCGACGTGCGGTAAAGCAAAGCCGAGAGATGGTTCCGGTAAGTCGCATTACCGCGAACGGTGGGCCGAACCAGCTACGGACCCAATCTGATTCGGTTAACCTCGCCGATCGGCATACCGCTGAACTGGCCAACATGGAAGAGGGTCGGTTGTTTACTGATCGTGAACTCGACCTCTTAGGTATCGTTCATCCGCGCTTAAAAAATCGCGCTTTGGTGGATTCCATGCGTCTGCTGCGAACCAAGCTGTACACGCTGAATCCTGAAGGTAATTTTAGTGTCATGGTGTGCTCAGTGGTACCAGAAGGTGGCGGTAGTTTCGTCGCCACTAATCTCGCCGCGACGATTGCGTTCGATAAGGCGAAAACGTCTTTATTGGTCGATGCTAACCTCAACGGAACTTTGATGCCGCGTCTGCTAAAGTTGATCGGTCGTCAGAACGCTTTGGGTGTTACAGACTATTTGGAAAACCCGTCAATGGGCATCGAGAACATTGTAAGCCCCAGTGGTATACCACGTATGCGCTGTGTGCCCTTGGGTCACGAGCCTGAAAATTCTGCCGAACACTTTACCTCGGCCCGGTATCGCCAGATGATGTTAGACATCAAGGCACGTTACGACAACCGATATGTGGTGGTCGATGGACCAGCTCTTCGCGGTTCTTCAGACGCGCGTATATTATCTGATTTATGCGACTACACAGTTTTGGTCGTTCCCTATGGAAAGGTCACTGCAGGAACACTTGATGCATTAGTAGACGAGATCGACGAGAACAAGCTCGCCGGCATCGTGATGAATGATCAACCTGGTAGCTGATGTCCAAACAACTTTTTATCCTACCGGCGCTGGCGGCGAGTTTAGCGGTTAGCTCGCCCGCCCGTTCCCTTGATATAGGGATCGAGGCGGAGCTTCGTCTCGAAGCGTCCGACAACGTCGACCAGATCGACGACAGCGTTGGAGATGAGGGCACCGTCGGTTTCGCGTCGTTCGAAGTTTATGGCGAACAACGCGGTCAATTTCTTCGGGGCGGATTTTTAGGCGAATTGCAGACTCGTCAAGAGTTTGATACGGACGACAACGACACCTCCACGGTCAATAACTTTTTTGGTGGGGCAACGCTGCAGCTGACGCCTTCGCTATCGTGGTATTTCGGCGACGTGCTGGGCTCGGTACGAGTCAGTGACGGCATCATTCCCACCGAGGATGATGAGATCGCTGTGCGGCGCAACGTGTTCGTCACCGGTCCAACCCTCAATTTCGAAGTGGATTCGCGCCGTCGTTTCAATGCCGAATTACTCTACTTCAATCAAAGTCAGGACGATATCGACTTGGCCCAACTGTTTACCGCGCAGGCCGACTTTAGCTTCGACACTAGCGGCGGCAACACCTTTGGTATTGCTCTAAGTGATATCTATACCGATGAGCCCAACGAGCCTGTGGGCGAACTGGTGGCAGACGATAATAACCGTGTCTCGGCAGCGCTGTTCTGGAGACGGGACCGCGGTCGATTTTCTTATTCTGCTGAAGTAGGGGCCACCCGTTTCGACGCAGATGGCGATGCCATCACAGGATTAAACGCCGCGTTTCGGGTATCTCGGCAACTGAGCCCGGTTTCGAGTTTAGTCTTTGCCATCGGCACCGATCTGAGCGACCAAAACATCTCTACCATCGATTCGTTGCTCGATGATGGGGCTGGCACCCAGACCGAGGCGCCGGGTATTTTCCAAAGCAACATCGCATCGATCATTTATAACTTTGCGGGCAGTCGAACCACGGCGCAACTTGGAGCGAGCGTGGAAGATTCCGCCTTCCGCACACTGGAGACGTTGATCGATGGTACCGATCCGTCGCTTGAGGACAGCACGATTATCGCCTTGTTTGGCTCGCTGTCGCGCACCTTTACCAGGCGACTGAGTTTGAACGCAGGACTGCGCTATGAAAACGAGCAGTTCGATAACCTGGACGATGAATCGGATTCAGTGGCAGCAGACATCACAGTCGATTTTAGATTGACCCAAAGCTTCATTATTGGTGCAGGCGTCAGAAGCTCCTATTCAACGGGAACCAACACCCGCGAGTTTATCAGCGTAGCGGCCGACGGTAACTTCGACGTTACCGAAAATCGTGGTGTGTTGTTGTTGCGCTATGCACCGCCGTCGAGGGCCACCCGAGAACCGGTGGTTCAACTCAGACAATTGCTGCGCTAGCATCATGGCAACGAATGGTTTGACTCACGCTGGAGTGGCCGTTGCAAGCGAGATCGCTGAGCCAAGGCTTCGCGTGTTGTTTGTCATCGACAGCACCTTCCCGGGAGCTGGTGGCGCAGAAGCACAAGCGCGCAAATTAGCCAGAGCCCTAAAGGAGCGCGGCGCGGTTATGGAATTTGTCTCACCTCACGTCGTCACCGATATGCCGATCAATTGCGTTGTTGATGGCACACCTTGCCACCGCATCGCTTACCCACACGTGAAAGGGCTTGGCGCGATCATCCTGTTGCTGCGTTTCGCGTGGTACTTGTTCAAGCGGCGCAAGGATTTCGACGTCGTGCACGTGCACATTACTCGTTTATTGGCGACCGTTGCGGTACTGATGCGTCCGCTGACGGGTCTGCCGGTGATTACGAAGATATCCGGTTACTTCGAGTTCACGGGCGGTGTGCTCGATCCGGATTCAAACAATCTGAGTAACGCGTTCCTACGACGAATCCTGCGCAAGATCGATTACGTGCAAACGATCAGCGTGCAAACTCGCGAGCTATTGCTCGAAGCCGGTTTTCGCGAGGAGCAGATAAAATACATCCCGAACGGTGTGGATGTATCGGAGAGCATTCGCCTAGCCAAAGAACCGGCGCAACCGGGCTGTTACGAGGCGGAAGAGGGTGTCACCGTGTTTGGTTACTGCGGCAGGCTACGCCAGATCAAAGGCGTTGAAGTGCTGATCGACGCGTTCGCAGCGTTTGTCGACACGCGCAGTGATAGGCGCGTCAAACTCCGAATCGCTGGTGGTGGCTCGCTGCTCACGGAATTAAGTGCTCAGGTCGATCGTCTTGGGCTTCAGGAGTGTGTGGAGTTTGTTGGAGTCGTTGAAGATACCCACGAGTTCTACAAATCGTTGGATGTGTACATTCAGCCATCGTTTGCAGAAGGGCTACCCAATTCGGTAATCGAAGCTATGGTAGCGGGCTTGCCGGTATTAGCCACCAATATAGGCGGAAACACGGACTTAATCAGTCACGGTACCGAAGGTTGGTTATTTGAAGCCGGAGATGTGGCCGCGTTATCGGCGTTAATGTCTCGCTGTCTGGATGAATATTCCACTTTAGACACCATGGGTGAGGCAGGCTGTGCTCGGATTGTGGAGACGTTTGATTTTTCTAATGTCACGGAAGACTTACTGGAGCTGTACCGTGGCAAGTCAAGTTGAAAGAGTCGTCATTACCATCTCGATCGATACCGAATGCGATCACGATACTCAATGGGCTCGAGCAAAACCGCTGACGTTTGAATCGATCAACGAGGGCTTACCGAACCGTTTGCAGCCGGTGTTCATCGATGTGGGTGCGGTGCCGACCTACTTACTCACAGTCGAAGTGCTGGAAGACGATGCCTCTGTTCAAACGTTAAAAAAGCTACCAGGGTCTTACGAATACGGCACCCATCTGCACGCATCGTTTATCGAACCGGAGAAGAAGTATCAGGATTACGCAGGCGTTTATTGTCCTGCTTATCAGTGTGAGAGCTCTGAGGATGTTGAGTTCCAGAAGCTGCAAAATCTGGATAATCTGTTCATCGACAAGCTTGGCACCAAGCCCACCAGTTTTCGCGCTGGACGCTACGGAGCCTCCTCCCGATCGCTCGTCTCGTTAGAGACGCTGGGTTACTTGGTCGATACCAGTGTGACTCCTGGAATTTTGTGGAAAGGGACCGACGTGAACCTCGACTTTCGACGCGCACCCATGCAGCCCTATTTGCCGTCTGTTAATTCTTTGACCGAGAAGGCACCGTGGGGCTCACGCAACATTCTGGAGGCGCCGGTCACGGTGATGCCGCGTTGGGGGCGTCGAAATCCGCGTTGGTTTCGCCCTTGGTTTTCCGATGTAGTGGCCATGAAGTCGGTGGTGAACTACCATTTAAAAAAGTTCAAGAACGAAAAAGTGATCAACCTTAATATGATGTTTCATTCGATGGAAGTGATCGCTAAGGCATCGCCGTACCCACAGACACAAACCGATGTCGATGGCTATCTGCAGAACTTGCACGAAACATTAGCGTGGTGCCGAACAGAAGGGTTTGAATTCGCCGGATTATCGGACCTTCATCACATTTACGCTGTTCAGAGCTAGCGGCGGTGGCAACAACCGACATTATTCGGCACCTCAGAAACTATTCGTCCGCAGGCACCTTATCGGCCGCCGCTGGCGTCATCACGTTTCCGCTGTTGACACGAAATTTAAGCGTTGAGGACTATGGTGTGTTGGGCCTCATCATGGGGACCCTGACCCTGTTCGTGGCTATTGGCAAACTTGGCTATCAGCATTCGATCATCCGTTTTTACTCGCAAATCACGCACTCCAAAAGCGAGTGGTCGCCGCTGCAAATGAACAGCACTGTGCTGGTGGTGTTTGCTTTTCTGGCAGCGCTTACCAGTTTGATTTGGGTGACGCTGGGGCCACTGATCATACTCGGCCCTGACTATGAGGGCGATTTCACGATGCTGTTCGCACTCGCGAGTGCCAATCTGTTCATCAAGTTGTTTGGTAGCTCGCTGCTGAATTTCATGCGAGCCCAGGAACGAAGTGGCAATGTGGCTTCGATCCAGATCATCAACCGCTATCTGTACATCGCCTTTCTGTTCGGGGCGCTATTGTTCAGTGGATTAAGCCCCTACAAAGTAATCGTGTGCTTGCTACTGGCCGAAATCATCGCCTTTGGCTTCACGCTGTACTTTTCCAAAAATATTACGTTTTCATTCAGCGCAGTTCGATCCAGTCTGGCGTCGGCGATGATGGTGTACGGGCTGCCGCTGATGGTGATGGAAACCTTGGGCGTTGCGTTGCGATTGGTGGATCGCTATCTCATCAGCCACATGTTGGGTCAAGAAGAATTGGGGATGTACTCAGCTTCCTATAACCTCACAGGCTATCTAGAACTGATCGTGCTGGCCACCATCGCACACGCATTACGACCGATCTACATGAAGCTATGGGAGCGAGACGGGGTAGAGACTACGCAACAATTTCTGAGCAGCACGTTTAAAATC
>CALFBL010000054.1 GCA_937951695.1 uncultured Granulosicoccaceae bacterium
CTGGTGATGGGCCTGACCAAAATCAAAACGACCGTATTTTACGGCGTCAGTCAAATCGGCATGCTGCTGGGCACCGCGGTGTTTGTCAACGCCGGCACCCAACTTGCCAACATTGATTCGGTCGGCGAAATCCTGTCGCCAAAACTGATTTTGTCGTTTGCTTTGCTAGGCATTTTCCCTATCATCGCCAAAAAGATTGTGGATTTCATTAAAGCGAAAAAAGTCTACGAAGATTTCGACAAGCCGGAAAAATTCGATCGCGACATCGTGGTCATCGGTGCCGGTTCTGGAGGGCTGGTCACCGCCTACATCGGTGCGGCTGTCAAAGCCGAAGTGTCGTTGATTGAAAGACACAAAATGGGTGGCGACTGCCTGAACACCGGTTGCGTGCCGTCAAAGGCATTGATCAAAAGCGGCAAGGTTAAGTACAGCATCGATCACGCAGATAAGTTTGGCGTGATGAACGCCTCGGGCGATGTCGATTTTAAAATCGCCATGCAGCGGGTGCACGAAGTGATCGCGAAGATCGAGCCGCACGATTCTCCCGAACGCTATCGCGATCTGGGTGTGGACGTCATCGAAGGCGAAGCCCGCATCGTTGATCCGTGGCGGGTCGAGGTCAACGGCCGTACGCTCACCACACGCAACATCGTGGTCGCCACTGGCGCTATGCCGTTGGTGCCGCCTATTCCAGGCCTCGACGAGGTCGATTACTTAACCTCTGACAATTTGTGGGAAATCGACGAACTGCCAACCAAGTTGGTGGTGCTCGGCGGTGGCCCAATCGGCTGCGAATTAACCCAAGCGTTCAATCGCCTCGGCAGTGATGTGTATCAAATCGAAATGGCGCCTGCCATTATGGGTAAGGAAGATCCGGAAGTGGCTGAGATGGTAAAAGCGCAATTTGAGTCCAACGGCATTCACGTCATGGTCAACACCAAGGCGACAGGCTTTAAAAAGGTCAATGGCCGCGATGTGATGATCGCTGAACAAGGCGATGCAACGATTGAGATCGATTTCGATAAAATCATCGTTGCTGTAGGACGTACGGCGCGGATCACAGGCTTTGGCCTAGAAGAGCTCGGCATCTCTGTGAGCGAGAGGGGCACCATTGAACACAACGAGCATCTGCAAACCGACATCCCGAACATCTATGCCGTGGGCGATGTGGCAGGGCCTTATCAGTTCACTCATGTTGCCGCTCATCAAGCTTGGTACGCAGCCGTGAATGCCCTGTTTGGGCATGTGAAAAAATTCCCCACCGACTATCGGGTGATCCCCTGGGCAACGTTTACCGACCCTGAAGTCGCTCGCGTTGGTCTTAATGAAACCGACGCCAACGCGGAAGGCGTACCCTATGAAGTCACCAAGTACGGCATTGATGATCTTGACCGAGCCATAGCTGACGGCACCGCTTCAGGATTTGTTAAAGTGCTGACCGTTCCCGGCAAGGACAAGATTTTAGGCGTCACCATTGTCGGTGAACACGCAGGCGATCTTATCGCCGAATACGTGCTGGCGATGAAACACGGTTTGGGTTTGAACAAGATCCTTGGCACCATCCATATCTACCCCACACTCGCAGAGGCGAACAAATACGCTGCCGGTGATTGGAAACGGGCGCATCAACCGGAAACTCTGTTGAAGTGGGTGAAGAAGTTTCACGCCTGGAGACGTGGCGAGTACAAAAAGGACAAACCTGCCAAAGCAGATTCCACAGCTTCGTAATCAAATAGGGTCCGGTTCAGGCAGAATCGGGATGTACAACCACTAGCTCAGGCTCACCGATGTGAATGCCTTGAGCGAAGTCGGCTCCAGCATCTCGCACCGCGTTCATCAAGCGCGGCGACTCGATGTGTTCGGCCACCGTTCGCCTACCCATTGAACGGGTGATGTCGCAAATGGCTTTTACCATGGTCAGATCGGTTGTATCGTCGAGAATATCGCGCACCAGCAACCCGTCGATCTTTAAAAAGTCGACGGGCAGCTTGCGTATATAACCAAACGATGACAAGGCCGACCCAAAGTGATCGATGGAAAATCGGCACCCGATGCCAGCCAGTTCATTCATGAAGCTCGAAGCCGCCGACAGGTTGGCGATGACCGATGTTTCGGTTAGCTCAAAGCAAACCTGCTCCGGGCTCAAGGTTGACGAACGCATCTTATCGATCAGCCACGCAGCAAACTCCATGCTGGTGAACGAGCCACTGGACAGATTGATCGACACGTGGCGAAGTTTTCTCCGTATATCTTCGTTCTGCGCTATCCAGCCAATGGTGAGCTCGATCGATCGCCGATCCAGAGCCGATGACAGTCCGTAGCGTTCGGCGGCCGGGTAAAACGATGACGGACTGACTATGCTGCCAGTCTTTAACTGCATGCGCGAGAGCATTTCAAAGCGCAAACCGGTGGGTTGATCGTCCAAGGGCAATATTTTTTGCGCCGCCAATCGGAAACGGTTCTGCTCCAGCGCAGAATTGATCTCCTCCACCCACTGGGTGCCCACCTTGCGGTTGCTGCTGTTACCAGCACCTTCGCGATACACCACCACCCGGTTTCGACCTTCATCTTTTGCAATGTAGCAGGCAGCATCGGCAGCACGAAAAACCGCTTCGAGGTTCTCCCATCGATCATCCACCACCACCAGCCCGACACTGACGCCGACGCTGAAGGTGTGCTCCCCCCAGGGGAACAGAAAATTCTCGACTTCGTGACGTATCTGGTTGGCCAGTTTGATCGCTTCAGCGACTCGGCAGTTATACAAAAACACGCCAAACTCATCACCACCGAGTCGCGCTAACACATCGCTTTTTCGAACCAGACTGTCAAACAGCTGCGCGAGCTGACGCAGCAGTTCATCGCCCGCTTCATGACCGCTGGTATCGTTGACCGCTTTGAACCCATCCAGATCCATAAACAGCATTGCGTGAGCGGCTCGCGAGGTTCTGCATTCAGTCAGTGCGTCCTCCACATCTGCCTCAAACGCTCGCCGGTTGTATAGCCCGGTCAGTGCGTCGTGATTGGCGTGGTACTCGATGGCTTCGGATTTGCGCACCGAGGTGGTGATGTCGCAGAGAGTGGCTCGATAGCCTTTGAATTCATCCGCGGCGTTGTACACCGGCATACCGCTGTAGCGAAACACCCGCGTCTCACCGTGCACCAACCAGCGAAACTTCACATCCCGAAACGGTTGATGATCGGCCAATCGACGCAGGTGTTCATCCCAAAAATCCGCATTCTCAACGTTAGCGGGCGTCTCCAGCCATTGCCGCAACGATCGACCGATCAACTGATCATTGACGATACCCAAGACCGTCTCGGATTGTTTCGATACCATCCTGAATACCAAGCGCTCGTCCATCTCCCAGACACAATCGGCGGTGGCTTTAACAAAATCGTGGTAACGCTGAGCAATCGTGGCAAGGCCCAAATTCGGCGCTTGAGGAAGAATCGCGCTCGTCGCTTCGGTGCGCGCCTCGGGCTCTTGCGTTCTTTTCTGAGGAAAGTGTGGTTCGTTGAGTGCTAAATCGCGTTGAATCGCGTCGAGTTGCTCGCGCATCTTGCTCGCCGCCGGCTGAGGCAGCACCACAACCGCATCAGCAGCGGCCTCTCTGGCAGCACCGAGATCTCGATCCGAAGCGGGCCCCATGTCAATGAACGACAACAGCGTGGCCTGCGACGCCCCCCAGTTTACAAACGCAGCCCGCGCGATCAAACGCACCCCGTGACCGTCTTTGCGCCGCGCAGTTACCCGAACCCGCATGGCCTCGCTGGGATCTGTGGCCTCCGATAACGCCACCTGACTCAAGTGCACCAGTTGTTCTCGACTGAACAAATCTGCCAGTACGGCAGTGCTTTGCAACTGCGCAACGCTGTGATAGCCCAGAGTATTGGCAGCCGCATCGTTGGCAAACAAAACCTCTTTGTCGTTGATGATTAGACTGCCTTGCAGCCCTTCTTTAACCAGCAGTTCGTAGTCGACAGTAATCGCCGAGCGACGCGAACCCATGCCTGGCCCACCCACCAATCGTATGTCGATGCCGCGGACCACATCGCCGTCACTGACAATGGGAGTGCGAACAATCATGGCGGCGGTGGCGTTGGCCTGATTGGCACTGCTGCCAAGGCGAATGGTGTTGATGTCGGCTTTGGCCGACTGCAGGGTTTGCGCATCCAGCGTCATTTGCTGCCGGGCAATCGCTTCGGGCAATAAATCCAGATCGGTGCGGCCGATGACGTCCTCGGGTGTCTCGCAGCCCAAGCTGCGTGCGTACCCCATGGAGCAGGCGCGATACACCAGCTGCGCGTCTTTAAGTGCCACACAATCGTTTTCGAGTTTGATGGCTATCGATGCGTCGAACGTCTCCATCATGCGGTAAGCCCCTTTTCCTTTTGCATCATTGGCCAGTGGTTACTAAGCTAAATCGGTGACCCCGTCAGTATAGGACAGAACCTTTCAGATCGAGCGCCGCCTGGTTGACATTGATACTTAACATATTTCACACGATCAAACATTTAGCCCCTTGCAAAGAGCAACCGGACAGACTACAGGTTGCGCCGGTATTGCCCACCGATGGCAAAAAACGCTTCCGTGAGCTGCCCCAGGGAGCAAACCGCCGCCGCATCGACCAACTCGCCGAACACATTATCGCCCCGAATCGCAGCCTGTGTTACGCGATCGATGGCGGCGGCGCTTTCCGCCTTGTGCCGGTTCTGAAAGTCCGTCAGACGGGCTATCTGACTGTCTTTTTCGTCATCATCGGAGCGGGCCAGCACCATATCAGGCGCCACGGAGGCCTCTTGGCCGAGATAGGTGTTGACACCGATTATGGGTAAAGAGCCGTCGTGTTTTTTGTGTTCGTAGCGCATCGACTCATCCTGGATTTTGCCGCGCTGGTATCCGGTCTCCATCGCGCCCAACACCCCGCCTCGATCCGAGAGCCGGTCAAACTCATTGAGCACCGCTTGTTCGACCAAATCGGTCAGTTCATCGATGATAAAACTGCCTTGATTGGGGTTTTCGTTTTTGGCCAGCCCCCATTCACGATTGATAATGAGCTGAATGGCCACCGCACGCCGAACCGATTCATCGGTCGGCGTAGTAACCGCCTCATCATAGGCGTTAGTGTGTAAGGAATTGCAATTGTCGTACACCGCAATCAACGCTTGCAAGGTGGTTCGTATATCGTTGAACGCCATCTCTTGGGCGTGCAGTGAGCGGCCGCTGGTTTGCACGTGGTATTTTAGTTTTTGGCTGCGCGTCGATGCACCATACCGCTCACGCATCGCGACTGACCAAATGCGTCGCGCCACCCTACCCAACACGGTGAATTCTGGGTCCATACCGTTACTGAAAAAGAACGACAGGTTTGACGCAAAATCATCGATGGCCATACCGCGCGATAAATAACTTTCCACATAGGTGAAACCGTTCGCCAGGGTTAACGCCAATTGGGTAATTGGGTTAGCGCCGGCTTCAGCGATGTGATAACCGGAGATGGATACCGAATAAAAATTTTTCACCTCGTTTTCTATGAACCATTCCTGAATATCGGCCATCATTTTCAAGCTGAATTCTGTCGAGAACAGACACGTATTCTGGCCTTGATCCTCTTTCAAAATATCCGCCTGTACGGTGCCTCGAACGGATCGATACGTGTTGGCTTTCAGTGTCGCGTACTCTTCATCGCTGGGTGCTCGACCCTTGCGCTGTTCAAACGCATGGACCTGCTGACGAACGGCTGTAACGAAGTAGAACGCCAGAATGGTCGGTGCAGGACCATTAATCGTCATCGACACAGACGTCATCGGGTCGGTTAAATCAAACCCGTCGTACAACGCTTCCATGTCTTCCACAGTGGCAATGGAGACGCCAGAGTTACCCACTTTGCCGTAGATATCAGGCCTTATAGCCGGGTCATTTCCATAGAGCGTGACCGAATCAAATGCGGTAGACAAGCGCTTGGCGTCGCTGTGTTCGGACAAGGCTTTAAATCGTCGATTGGTGCGAAACGCATCCCCCTCTCCGGCAAACATGCGTGTGGGATCCTCACCTTGTCGCTTGAACGGGAACACCCCTGCGGTAAAGGGGAAAAAACCAGGTAAATTCTCACGCCGTAACCAGTGCAGTAAATCCCCGTGATCGGACAGCGTGGGTGTTGCAACACGGGGTATCATCGTGCCACTGAGCGATTCTACAATGGCGTCCTTTGATCCCGATCGGTAATGGCTTTGGGTGTCTGGCCAAGCACTGATCAGATCTTTCGTCTCTTGGGTAAGCGCCTCTTGTCGTTGCTGGACTAACTCATCAATCTGGGTTGAGTCATCGCTCGCTAACAGCTGCTTAACGCTGTGCAACTGCTGCAGTTCCCGGGCAAGCTTGGCCTGTTCTGCAGTGTTGTGGTGGTAATTGCGAATACTGTCGGCCACATCGGACAAATAGCGTTGCCGATTGCGCGGTATGATGTCCTGCACGTTGCTGCTGGCACGCACATTTGGATTGGGCAAAGCGCCTTCATCAAGCGTTAACCCTTTTCCTTGCAGTGCGCCTAGCACAGCGTGATAAAGGGAGGTAACACCGTCATCGTTAAACCGAGAAGCCATGGTGCCAAACACAGGCATGGCGTCAGTGGATTCGGCAAACGCTTCGCGATTACGCTGCACTTGTTTTTGCACATCGCGCAACGCATCTTCTGCGCCCTTGCGATCGAACTTGTTGATGGCGACCACGTCCGCGTAATCGAGCATGTCAATCTTTTCCAGCTGACTGGCTGCACCGAATTCGGGTGTCATCACATACAGTGAAGTATCGCAATAAGGCACGATACCCGCGTCCCCTTGGCCAATACCGGGGGTCTCCACTATGATCAAATCAGCGCCACTCAAACGAGCCGCATCGAGCATAGCCGGCAAACACGCGGGCACCTCTCCACTGGCATCGCGGGTGGCGATCGATCGCATAAAAATGTTGTCGTGTTTGATCGCGTTCATGCGGATCCGGTCACCCAACAAGGCGCCTCCACTTTTACGGCGTGTAGGGTCAATCGCAATCAGCACCACCGACACCGATTCTTGTTGATCAAAGCGCAAGCGACGCAACAACTCATCCGTGACCGACGACTTACCTGCACCGCCAGTACCGGTTATACCCAACACCGGAACCGGTCGTGTCATGTGCGAGGTGGTGTCAGCCAAATGCCTCAGCGAGGTATCAGACAGCTCAGCGTTTTCAATCGCGGTGAGCAGATTGGCCAAAGGCAGGTGCCGGGTCACATCGAACGCGTGATGTTGTTCGGTGAACAAGGGAATGGCATCTATTAACGTGGGTTTAGCTGCGGTTCGGCATTTCTGTGCGGTGGTGATCATGTGCTCGATCATGCCCACAAGGCCTAAATTCTGGCCGTCATCGGGTGAATAGATTCGCGCGACGCCGTAGTCGTGCAACGCCTGAATTTCTTCAACAACAATGACCCCTCCACCGCCGCCAAAAACCGGGATGTGTCCTGCACCCTGCTCACGCAGACAATCCATCATGTAGCAAAAGTACTCAACGTGCCCGCCCTGGTAAGAACTGACGGCAATGCCGTTGGCGTCTTCCTGAATGGCTGCGTCGACAATCTCTGCCACCGAGCGATTGTGCCCGAGATGGATCACCTCAACGCCCTGGCTCTGCAGGATTCTGCGCATGATATTGATCGAGGCATCGTGGCCATCAAACAAACTGGCTGCGGTGACAAAGCGTAAGGGGGTTTTGTCCGCGGTCTGCGCGAAGGTTGTATTGATATCAGTGGCAGTAGAGGACATGATCAACGATTCTCAGACGAAATTTAACGCATTGGGTACGGTACTATCAAACAATGACTCGGTCCCGAGTATAGCGTCACTTGGGGGCAGGTCGCTTTTCCACCACGGGCTATTGCAATAGAATCGGACGATTTCCAAGCGTTGCGTACATCCCCTGACCGGTACTGGATTTTTCCGACATTGTCGCCTAACGAGCCAAAAATATGCCAAAAAACCACGACCCGGTAGTGATTGTTGATGGCGCTCGCACCCCCATGGGCGGCTTTCAGGGAGCGCTGTCGGAGGCCTCGGCACCGCAGTTGGGCAGCACCGCCATCCAGGCCGCGTTAGACAGAACCGGTATCAAACCCGAAGACATCGATGAGGTGCTGATGGGCTGTGTACTACCGGCGGGTATGGGCCAGGCACCCGCTCGCCAAGCAGCGCTCGGCGCGGGTATTCCCGACTCAACCGGTTGCACAACGATCAACAAAATGTGCGGTTCTGGGATGAAGGCCGTTATGCTGGCGAACGATGCCTTGCTCGCAGGCAGTTCAACCGTCTCGGTTGCCGGTGGACTGGAAAGCATGACCAACGCCCCTTACCTGCTACCCAAAGCCCGTGGCGGCATGCGTATGGGCCATGGTGAATTGAAAGACCATATGTTCCTTGACGGTCTGGAAGACGCTTACAGCAAAGGCAAATTAATGGGTCATTTTGCTGAGGAAACCGCTCGCAAGTATCAGTTCACTCGAGACGCGCAAGACGATTTCGCCATTGCCTCGCTCGAGCGCGCTTGCCACGCCATCGACAACGATATCTCTGCCAGTGAGATAGCGCCAGTGACGATCAACACGCGCAAAGGCGACGTGGTCGTTAACGAGGACGAACAGCCCAAAAAAGCCAGAGTCGACAAAATACGCCAGCTGCGTCCAGCGTTCGACAAGGACGGAACGGTGACCGCTGCGAACGCCAGCTCCATATCAGACGGCGCTGCCGCCCTTGTACTGATGCGGCAAAGCGAGGCCGAAGCTCGAGGGCTAGAACCTCGTGCACGTATTCTCGGCCATTCCAGTTTTGCCCACGAACCCGAATGGTTTACCACTGCTCCCGTGTTCGCCATCGATCGCCTGTTGCAGCGATTGAAGCTGAAAAATACAGACATTGATGTGTTTGAAATCAATGAAGCCTTTGCGGTGGTGACGATGGCCGCAATGCAAGAATGTGGTTTGCCACACGAACACACCAACATCTATGGCGGTGCCTGTGCCTTAGGTCATCCAGTAGGGGCATCGGGTGCACGCATTGTGATCACGCTGCTCAATGCATTGGAGCGCACCAGTTCCAGACGCGGTTTGGCGTCCTTATGCATCGGTGGAGGCGAAGCGGTGGCCATCGCCGTCGAACGAATCACGGAGTAAGCATGATTGACAGTGAACTCAGTGACGATCAACACACCCACTGACGCAGTGCACTGCCCGTACAGTTTATTGAGAGGCTGGATATGACTAAGACTATAGAATTTTATTTCGATTTTTCGTCGCCCTATGGGTACCTCGGTGCACAACGCATACAAGAGTTGGCCGAAAAGCATCAACGCGTGATTGATTGGCAGCCGGTGTTATTGGGCGTAATTTTTAAAGTCAGTGGCCAAGCCCCACTCACCACGTTCCCGTTAAAGGGAGATTACGCAATCATGGATTTTCAACGCTCGGCCCGCGAGCTCAATCTACCCTACGTACACCCAAAGAAATTTCCCATTGCAACCGTGGCAGCTGCCCGATCGGTTTGGTGGGTAAAAGAGCACGACGATAGCGCTATACACTCACTCACTACAGCGTTGGTTCAAGCGTTCTTCAAAGCGTACTATGTTGACGGACAGGATCTTGGCGATGCCGAGGTGGTATTAGAAACAGCCGCCAGTGTCGGCATTGATCGTGACGCACTCGCTAATGCCGTGCAAGAAGATGCCGTCAAGGAACGATTGAAAACTGCCGTGTCAGACGCGCTGGATAAGAAGGTTTTTGGCTCGCCAATGATGATTGTCGACGGCGAATCCTTTTGGGGTAATGATCGCATCGAACAATTGGATCGGTGGTTGAGTCGCGGTGGCTGGTAGGCTGCGTGACTAAACCCCACCACGACGCAGAACGCCGCTTCGCCGTTCTCGGTGTCTTGCTGCAAGCCTTGCATTTGCTGTTTGGCGTGACCGCCATTCTGGGCATGTACCTGACACTTGGCCGAGTGCAGAGCATGCAAAGCCCGCTGTGGAAAAATCATTGCCTGCAGCAGCTAAAAACATTCTGGATCGGCGCTATCCTCTATACGATCGCGTCGATATTGGGTGTGTGGTACGGGCATTGGTGGGCGTTTATCGTCGCGGCCATGTGGGTCACTTACCGAATACTTAGCAGCGCTGTCGGTATCGCAACTCGCTGTCCCGCAAACCACTGTTTTTAATCGATCAAGCAATAACGACCTATTGCCACCAGCAAGAGAAAACTGATTCAATGAACAACCGTATATCTACCCAAAACGAACCATACCGCATAGACGTCGAAGCAGGCCAAGCGTACTTTCTGTGTGCCTGTGGAAAAAGCAGCAAGCTTCCCTTCTGCGATGGAACGCACAAGGGTTCAGACTTTACTCCGACTAAGTACGTGGCAGAAAAAACCGCCATGGTGGCTTTTTGTGGCTGCCAGCAATCTGGCAATTACCCGCTGTGTGACGGCACGCATCGTACCCTCAATGACAACTGAGTCTGAGAGACACACGCGTTGAAACTGACCGATAAAACCCATTGGATTTTCGATATGGACGGTACGCTAACGCATGCCATTCATGATTTTGACGCGATCCGTGTAGAGCTAGGCCTTCCAGTCGGGAAGCCTATCCTTGAGTCGATGGCTGAGCTACCTGAAAACGAAGCCATCGATATTCGACACAAGTTGGATCGTCTGGAATACGCCATTGCTGAAGAGGCCACAGCCCAACCCGGTGCAGTTGAACTGCTTGAGCAACTGCAGGCACGTGGTGCCAAGCTGGGCATATTGACGCGAAACGGTAAAGGCATTGCTCACGCCACTCTGGACGCTTGCGGCTTACGCGATTATTTCGACGACGAGTCTGTCGTTAGCCGTGATTGCTGCACACCAAAACCTGACGGTGAGGGTGTGTCTTTGCTTATGGATCGATGGCAGTGCGACAAAGCGCATTCGATCATGGTGGGGGATTTTCTGTTCGACCTACAAGCCGGACGCAATGCCGGAGTGACCACCGTGCATCTTGATGTAGAAGGTGAATTTGCCTGGCCTGAAATGAGCGATGTGTGCGTCACGAGCCTGACCGAATTGATCGACCGAATCTCCTGACGCACTCTCGTTGCTGATGCACTTTATTAACACCTGCAGCCCGCGCTTTGGGCAACCCGACACATCGTTCAGCTCATCACGGCTGAACGCTAGTGGCTTCCGATCGGTTGCCGGATCCGTCGACGGCTATTAGCGAGTATTCGTAGTCTTGCCCGCTAGCCCGGGTGTCGTCGAAAAACGAATTACCGGGAACCGAAGTGAGGAAGTTACCATCCCGGTACACGTCGGTACCAACGATGTTTTCAACCGTAGAGGCTCTGTCCCAGAACAGTTCCGCTGCCGTTCTTGAATACACGACAAGGCTTGCGTTTTGCGGTGATTGTGGGCCTGACCCGGATACAACACCGACCGGCACTCCAGGCGTCGCAGTGACAACAACCGGCGCTGACTCGGTTCCGGCACTGCTGATGGTGCTCACACTGAACGAATAATCCGTACCATCGCTTAAACCATCAAAGAAGTAACTGGTGCCATTGGTGGTATCGCGAGTATCGCCGTTTACACCGATACGATAGGTCACACCCAGTTCATCCTGACGATTCCAGAACAGTTCCACAGCGCTGCTGGAGTAGACCTCTATGCGTAAACCTTCCACCGGCTTCACGTTAGGGTCGATCGTTGTAACGCTGACGGGTACTGGCTCAGGAGCCGGTGCGACTTCGGTTGGTGGCTCGGGCGCATCCGTTGGCTCAGGCTTTGGTGCGGGTTCTGGCTCACTGTCAGCGGTTGGCGCAGAACCTGAAGCCGGGCTGGAGGGTGTTAGTTGCTCAAACCGGGCTGCCGAAAATGGCACTGATGGGTAGTGATACAAAACGATTTGATCGATCGCATGACCACGAGAGCGACCGGAGATTTGCATGACATGATCGCCTGCTGAGAAAAACTGGCGAACCGGTCGACCGACGTTATCCACCGTAGCGGAGGCCCATGACCACTGATTCAAACCATTCATAAACACCTTGGTCCAAGTATTGATGGATTGTTCGCCAGGCACGTTGTCACCGGTAGGAAAACGCACCCAGGAATCGTTGGATTCGGTCGGGTTGTTGCCTTCTGTGATGCGAGAACGCCAACGCAGCTGGTAGTTCCCAGCCCGGTTGATCCGAAAGCGGTAAGTCAGCGTTCCACGACCGGCTGAGGCCACGCCAAACGCGTTAGCCCCTTCCCAGACGAAGTAGCCCGAGCCCTTAAACCCTCCGATGGAGCGCTCCAGTTTCCAGTCACCCGCAGCGCCAACCGACTCGGCTTCAATAACGACGATACCGGCGGATTCATTCACTTGGGCTTGAGCGGTCGAGATCGACAGGGCAAAAAAAGCGAACACTGCAAAAACAGATCGAAAGAAAGCCATATTGGTTGGGTCCGTGCGTTAGCTGCTTGGGTCAAGTCGGAGTAAACCGGAGCCGCAAGGGTACGGATTCAACCCCTAATGGTCAATAAATTGACTACTATTGCTTGGGATTTAGTCCCATCAGCGAAGCAACAGACTTGAAATCGTTCATTTTTTGATCAATTTAAGCAAACCTGACGAACCTCAGTCAGCCTATAGCAGGCGTTCAAGTTTTCACGATGATCAATTATCGACGGTACTGAATAGACAACCGTTAGGAACCAACGCGTCGTTAGTGCGATAATACGAGGTTAATGTTTTTCTAACCTGCCCTGCGTGCCCGGTAACGAGATGCCAGACTGATAAACCGATCAACGACTTACTCGGGCATCTGTTCGTTGTGCCAACACTGCGACCCAACTTGCCAATTGCACGACCTCGACTGCACTCCGTGACCATTGACAATCTAAAAAATCCGCACGCAATCCAACTGCTACCCATCGCCATCTGGGTCGGCTTTTTTCTCCTAACGTTGCACTTTCGCCCGCTAATACCCATCGACGAAACACGCTACCTCGCAGTTGCCTGGGAGATGTGGCAACGACAAAATTTCATCGTGCCACACCTTAACGGGCAAACCTATTCACACAAGCCTCCGTTGCTGTTTTGGATTATTCAGGGTGGTTGGTGGTTGTTTGGTGTTCACGACTGGGTAGCCAGAATGGTACCCGGGCTGTTTGCTATGGCCAGTCTGCTATTACTGGTACGCCTCAGCCGAACGTTGTGGCCAGACGACGATCACAGCGCAAGGTTTGCACCACTGGTGTTACTCACGACGCTCTATTGGCTGCTGTTTACCACAACGCTCATGTTCGACTTGATGGTCGGCTTCTTTGCGCTGCTGGGCGTGTGCGGCATCTGTCAGGTATGGCGTTCAGGAAATCGCTGGGGCTGGTGGATTGTTGGCTTGGCAATTGGCGGTGGGGTGCTCGCCAAAGGTCCGGTTATTCTTGTCTACATCTTGCCTATCGCCTTTCTCGCACCACTGTGGATGGATCGGCAAGACTCCAGACGATCGTCGTGGTTACGCTGGTATTCGGGCTGCGCATTCGCCATCGTGTTGGGTGCATCAATTGCTCTTGCCTGGGCACTTCCGGCCGCCTATCTGGGTGGCGAAGCCTATGCCAATCAGATCCTATGGGGCCAGACCTCGGGCCGTTTGGTAGCGGCGTTTTCACACCAAAGGCCCTGGTGGTGGTACCTGGCAATACTGCCGCTGATGTTGTATCCGTGGTTTTTTTGGTTACCCGCGTGGCGTGGACTACAGCGTTGCCAATGGGACAGCGGCGCCCGATTATGCGCTACGTGGGCCGGGTCGGGTTTACTGATATTTATGCTGATCAGCGGTAAGCAAGCGCACTACTTGTTGCCACTTTTTCCCGCGATTGCGTTGCTCACTGTTCGGGTCACAAAAGACCCTGTGCGAACAGCCTATGATGGTTGGGTGGTCGGTAGTGTCATGTTGCTTTTTGCAGCCGTACAGATTGCGATTTGGGTGGCACCAGAACCGTTTCTTGTCACGTTGGAGTGGCCTGCTTGGGTGGCGGATATCGCCCCCTATTGGGGTCTATTATTGCTCATTGTCGTGACAATCGGAATCAAACTACCCACCTACTCTGCAGCCGCCAGCACTGTCGTGCTCGCAATAAGCAACGTGACGTTTGTGCTCATCCATGTATTTGGCGTGATGCACCCTGGCTGGTCTTACTATGATACTAACCCGATGGCGACACGATTAGCTGTGTTGCAAGATCAACAAGTGCCAATCGCGATCGTTGCGAAATACCATGGCGAGTTTCAATTTACCGGCCGACTGACCCAACCGATCGACTCGCTAAAAAAAGATAAAGTCAAACATTGGTTGACGAATAATCCGACCGGGCAGCTAATTGTCTATACCGAATCGCCCATCGCACTGGAGCGACAAATCGTTGAATACGATAATGCCTATCGAGGCCGCCACATTTCCCTACTCGATGGCGCAAAGCTCGCCAGTAATCCGGCCTTGCTGGATGAGCTTGGTTACTAAACTCAAACTCTCGCTATCATTCCACATGGTTCATACGCCTGAGGACCCGGTAACTTATCGGTAAAATCACAAGGCACACCCGGCGACAAATCACCCAGCATCAAACGTCAAATTTTTTCGCAGTAGCGTCAATCGTTCCTGCAACGCCTTAGCCGTATAAGGCTCAGCGGGCCCATCGCCCCAGACCGGCCGCGGCCACGCGTAGTCATCGCGGCGTCGAACAATGTGGTGCACGTGCAGCTGCGGCACTTGGTTACCCAACGCAGCTACGTTAAATTTCTCCCCCGCGAACAGTGCCATCATGTCGCGACCGAGGCCTGCAGAGATCCTCACTAACCGAACTTGTGCCTCATCGCTGAGCTCGTGTATCTCTCTCACACCATCCTGCTTGGGCACCAGTATTAGCCAC
>CALFBL010000055.1 GCA_937951695.1 uncultured Granulosicoccaceae bacterium
CATGATGTAATGCTAACATCATTGACCGGCGTAAAAACGGCCGATAAAGGAGTAATTATTCTAGGGGAAATTGTCCGGGGGCAATTGTTCTAAGAGGCAATTGTCCGGGGGGTAATTGTCCGGAGGCAATTGTCCTGGAGCCCCAAACTAAAACCATAGTCTCATTCCGTGAAATTGTCAGGAAAGTCCTAAAATTGGCAAAATTATTTGTATTTTACCCAGCAGTTAGAAGAGCACAGAGTAGGAGGGTAAAGCTCCTCAGATGGGTGTGGTAGGTGAGTTGGTTAGATTGGGATTACAACTTTACTCGCTACCTATTTATTTATAAGAAACTTGTTTATATAAAAAACAAGACTATGACAACTGGGCGGCAATGGGCTGTCACGGCTGGGACTATGAATCGGTATTGCCCTACTTCAAACGCGCCGAAGACCAGGAAAACGGCGAAGATGAATTCCACGGTATTGGCGGGCCGCTAAGTGTCAGTAACATGACGTTTTCACGGCCCATCTGCGATGACTTTCTTAATGCGGTGGCAGAGAACGGTACACCCATCAACCACGACATCAATGGCGCCACCCAAGAGGGCGTGGGGTACTACCAACTGACCGCGAAAAACGGTCGTCGTTGCAGTTCGGCGGTAGCCTACCTTAACCGCGCCCGCAGCAGACCCAACTTAGCAATCATCACCCACGCAATGGTCAATCGCCTTGGCTTCACCGATAAACGCGCCGATACCGTACACATCACGCGAAAAGGCGAACCCATGCAAGTGCACGCTAACAAGGAGATCATCCTCAGTGCCGGTGCGATCGGATCACCACAAATTCTCCAGCTCTCAGGCATCGGTCCCGCCGCTCTGCTGCAAGAGCACTCCATTGAGCTGTTGCACGATTCACCCGATGTCGGTGCAAACCTGCAGGATCACTTGCAGATTCGAACAGTGTACAAAACCCATAAACCGATCACGCTTAACGATCAACTGTCGAATCCGTTGCAGAAACTGAGCGCGGGCCTTCAGTACGCACTGCTGCGGAAAGGCCCCCTGAGTATGGCCGCCAGCCAGGTTTATGCGTTTTGCCGCACTCGACTCGCCAACGAACGGCCCGATATTCAATACCATTTTCAACCGCTCAGTTCAGATTCACCCGGTGAAGGACTCAATAATTTTTCAGCGTTTACCGCATCGGTTTGCCAGTTGAGGCCAGAGAGTCGCGGCTCCATTCGTATTCAGTCGACCAACCCGCTCAAGCACCCGGTGATCCAGGCCAACTACCTGTCGACGGATCTGGATTGCCAAACCGCGGTTGAATCGTTGCGTTTTACGCGAAAAATTATGCGAACCATCGCGATGCGCGAGCACGTTAAATCTGAACACCTACCTGACCCGTTAGCTCAAACTGACGAAGAACTTCTGCAGCAGGCTCGCCAAATCGCCAACACGATTTATCACCCGACCAGCACCTGTCGCATGGGTGCCGACTCTCGCTCGGTTGTGGATCCACAGCTACGCGTTAAGGGCGTGCTGGGCTTGCGTGTGGCCGATGCGTCAATCATGCCCGAAATTGTGTCTGGCAACACCAATGCACCGACCATCATGATCGGTGAAAAGGCGGCTGACATGATCCTCGCTGAACGCTAAGCTGCACCCACCTTTCGTCTCACTTTTCGCTCAGCCCCCATGAGGCCGCCATGTCCAAGTTCGATTCCGTCTTTGCCAAGGCCAGGGCAAACCCTCGCAGGATTCTGTTACCGGAAAGTCTGGACAACCGTGTGGTGGAGGCAGCGGCAATCGTTGCCCACAACACTTTCGCCGATCCCGTGTTGCTTGGACCCCCAGACAAGGTTCGTCAGTGTGCCGCCGACGCCGGCATTCAACTGGGCAAGATTGAGATAATTGACACAGGCAATGAGAAGCTGCGCGACTATCTAACGGGCGTCATGATTGCTAAGCGTTCTCCGAAGCCGGTCAACAACAACGATATCGCTCAGACCTTGGCCGATCCTGTCAGCATCGCCTGCTTGTTGTTGGGCGATGATCGGGCCGATGGCTGTGTGGCCGGCGCCACCACGGCGACCGCCAGCGTAATACGCAGCGCCCTACGATATGTGGGTATGTCGACCGATGTCACACTGGTGTCCAGCTTCTTTGCCATG
The DNA here is from genome assembly GCA_937951695.1 of uncultured Granulosicoccaceae bacterium. Taxonomy (GTDB): domain Bacteria; phylum Pseudomonadota; class Gammaproteobacteria; order Granulosicoccales; family Granulosicoccaceae; genus Granulosicoccus. Next base: position 2,158 of record CALFBL010000055.1, read on the forward strand.
CGCATGAGTGAACATCACCCGGTGCAAGATCTTATGATCATGGGCGACTGTGGATTGATGGTCGACCCAGAAGCCGCTCAGCTGGCTGAAATAGCTGAAGCCACCGGCTCCAGCGCCGAACAGCTGTTTGGCATAGAACCCGAGGTGGCTATGCTGTCCTTCTCCACCAACGCCAGCGCCAGACACCCCGCGGTCACCAAGGTGCGCGACGCCACAAAACGCCTACGCGAACGAAAGCCACACTGGCGCGTGGTGGGAGATGTGCAGCTTGATGCCGCTGTCATACCCAGCATCCTCGCGTCCAAGTACCCGGAAGCTGCCACCGCCAATCCGTGTAACACGCTGATTTTTCCGAATCTTGAGTCGGGCAACATCGGTTACAAACTGGTAGAACGATTCGGCGGTGCCCGGGCCATCGGCCCGATCCTGCAGGGGCTAAACCGACCGGTCAACGATTTAAGCCGCGGCTGCTCCACAGACGATATCGTCAATTTGATTGCCGTCACAGCGGCGCAAGTGCGCGACTGATCAATGCGCGGGGGATCGGATCAATGGTCAAGAAGCCTCAACCGATTCGTGGGGATGGGATCAAGTCCGGAAAAACTTAACCGATCTCCACTGCCTGCCGATAGCGGGAGACATGATGGAGTCTTCCGGTCGACTTTTTGACGCATCCAGCACCCAATCACTCTCGCCAAACCCTCGCCCCGGACACTTTCGAGGTATCGATCGAACCCATGGCGGATGTTGTGGACTTGTTGATCAAACATTTTGATCCACTTGCCTCGAGGAAATTCTGGCAACACCCACGGTGGTGGCAACTGGCAAACCAGCACCTGTTTGGCAAGGAGCTGAAACTTGTTGTTGTCACCGATTCGGATGGAGCAATAGTCGCCGCATTGCCGGTTCAGCGCGACGCGGGATTGTTGAAATCGCCACAGCACCCACATCTGACCATCATTGATTCGCTGTGGATTCAATCTATCAGTCCCATCAGCATTGAACAGGTGATGGACGCTGTGCTGCAACACACTGATGCTTGGGGTTGGAACAGCACCAACGTGCCGGCAACCAGTCAGATTGCGCAGTGTCAGCAAAACCCGAGATGGCAGTGGCGCGTTGCTCGCCAATCGGCCTGGTTTGACACCACCGGAGACTTGCCCATTCCCGGTAAACTGCGTCGCAACCTGGCGCGCCACGAACGCCATCTCGAAGAAAACGGTGAACTGAGCTATTCCTGCTTCGATGCAACAGACGCTGGTGCGATCACCCAGGCAATCGATGACTTCCTGCGTCTCGAAGCCGCTGGTTGGAAAGGCAGCTCGGGAACAGCCATCGAAAGCGATCCAACGCTCAAAGACTTCTACCTAGAGCTAAAACAGTTCAATACCCCGGAACTGCTGTTCGAGGTTCACCAGTTGCATCAGCAAACCCGGTGCATCGCCGTACAACTCGCTATGCGTTGCGGTTCGTCGCGGTATTTGCTGAAAATAGCGTACGACGAAGCCTGCGGTGCTTACTCCCCCGGTTCGCTACTGCTGTGGCGTACGCTGCAATATTCTGTAAACGATGATACCGAATCACTGAGTTTGGTGTCCTCACCCGACTGGGCCACACGCTGGAAGCCAGAAACCTTCTCGGTTTGGCACGTCACTCGCTTCTCAAAGAACCTGCAAGGCGCGCTTCACCTCCAAGCCGATCGCCTGAAAACCCGCATCAAAGACAAGCTGGGCCCCACCCACAACCGGACACATCCATGAACATCCTCGGCATCAACCACTTTTTTCACGACTCAAGTGCGTGTCTATTGGTCGATGGAAAGTTGGTGGTAGCGCTGGAAGAAGAACGCTTCAACCGCGACAAACACACCCGGGCGTTTCCCGAGCGCGCTATTCAAGAGTGCTTGAACATTGCAGGTCTGGAAGCCAGCGACATTGATCACGTCGCCGTGAGCATAAAACCCACCCATCGTTGGGGTAGCAAAGCGCTGTACGCGTTAAAGCGACCACACAAGGCAGCACCGTTTATCAAACACGAGCTGGTACAAGGCTACTTTAAGCATCAACGCTTACGCCAATGGTTAACAGATACCTTTGGTGCTACCCCCCCACAGTTGCACCAAATTCAGCATCCTATAACTCATGCTGCAGGCAGCTACTACGCATCGCCCTATGAAGACGCGGCGATTTTATCGCTCGACGGTTCGGGCGAATGGGCTTGCGCTTGGATGGGGCAAGGCAAAGGCAATACCGTCACCGGTTTCTCCGAATCCTATTTCCCAAACTCACTGGGGTCCGTGTATGAGGCGGTGACCGAATTTTGCGGATTCAAACCTAACTACGACGAAGGCAAAACCATGGGGCTGGCGCCATTGGGTGATGCCTCCCGACACATCGACGCGGCAAGAGATGTGGTCGCGGTGACTGACGACGGACAAATTGAAGTCGACTTAAGCTATTTCAGCTATCAGTTCTGGGGTTATCGACGCTGCAGTGAAAAATTCTATCAAACCTTCGGCACACCTCGCTCCTTCAACGGCGAGTTTCTTGATCATCATCAGGACGTCGCAGCGGCCTTTCAACAGGTGCTAGAAGAGTGCGCCTTGACACTTGCACGGCAGTTGAAAGAAAAAACCCAGGCACCCTATCTTGTTATCGCCGGTGGGGTTGCCTTGAACAGCGTGATGAACGGCCGGCTATTGCGCGAAACTGACTTCAACGATGTGTACATCATGCCAGCCGCTGGAGACAACGGAACGTCCATAGGAGCTGCCCTAACCGTATACCACCAAGTCTTGGGCAAACCAAGAGTTAATCTCCCTGAAAACGCCCACATGAATCCCTACGTGGGTAATGAGTACTCCGACGACGAAATCGAAGCCAATTTAAAACGTTTCAAACTGTCTTATCAACGTTCAGAGGATGTTGCCAACGATGCTGCAAACTTACTCGAACAAGGCAAGATCATCGGTTGGTTTCAAGGTCGTATGGAGATCGGTCCGCGAGCTCTGGGTTCTCGCAGCATACTGGCCAATCCTGCGTTTCCAAATATGAAACAAAAAATCAACAGTGAAGTTAAGTTTCGCGAAGCGTACCGTCCATTTGCTCCTTCCGCAACGATAGAACGAGCCAGCGAGTTTTTCGATATCAGTGTAGAAGCCCCGTTCATGTTAAAGGTCTGCCAGGTACGTGAATCCATGGTTGAACGCCTCCCCGCAATAACCCATGTAGACGGCAGTGCAAGGTTACAGACGGTCCGATCCGATACGCACCCCTTGTACCATGATCTGATCAGCAATCTTGGTTGCAGAACCGATGTCCCCGTTGTGCTAAACACCAGTTTTAACATTCAAGGTGAACCCGTTGTTGAGTCGCCACGGGATGCCATTCGCTGTTTCTTCTCTACTGGCCTCGATGCGTTATGCATCGGTTCTTTCATTTTGACCAAGGACACAGACACGTAATGTGCTCACGAATGAGTATAATTTTTAGCCTAGTGCTATTCCTATTGGTAACGCTTAGCGCCTGGCCGACGTATGTGACCGCCTCTGTTGGCGTCTCGTATTTTCTGGACACCTTGGGCATTATCGACTTTATAGAATTACGCCCCAAGCGACTGGCACTCAACGAATTTATTGAAGGCTGGAAATCCAGTGCACCCATCGCGGCCGCACTTGGGCTACTAGCGGTTATCGATATGCAACTACTCACCCGCATACGGCTCACCTACTTTTTTGCCGGTTTAACGCTACCTCTTGCAATCATCGGTGCAGGTGTATTCTTTTTTAAAGATCAGGGCATCGAACTGATGCCTGTATTTGCTATAACCGGACTTATTCTTTGGCTTCTCTATCGAATCTCCGAACTTATCTCACGGATTGAAAGAGCATGAACACGGATGCTAAAACCTCACGATCCATGACCTACTCCAACACGCCGACGAGCCTGTTTATAAATCCCTTCATACCCCCGATAGTAAACTCATTGGCACACATGCTGCGTCGCACCTTTGCTGCTACGCTTTTACTGGCAGTGGGCTTTGTAACAAGCAACGCGGCCCAGGCCGACGAGGCCATTATCATTGGGGGTGGCTATGATTTGCTGAGTTCGCAAGGGCAAATAGAATTGAACGTTCAATACGCCAGGCAATCGTTACTGGACAAAGGTTTGGACGTCACCACATTCTTCACCGACGGAGGAAAGCCTGGCAACGATGTGTTTGCACAGCATCAAGAGCCTCTGAATTCCACCTTCGAACCTGTAGCCCGAGTGTTTGGCGACTACCTAGAACAAAATCGCGAATACCGCTCCAGTAATCTTACCGACATTAGTGGCAGTACCCGCCGTGACAGCTTGTTGCCTGAACTGAAGCGCTTACTCTCCTCAGCCGATTCGCCTGTCTGGTTGCTCTATAACGGTCATGGTAACCAAAGCTCATCCACCCCAGATCAGGTCACGCTGGAGTTGTGGGAAAAAACCCGCGTTACTGCCAATGAATTGCACGGTGTGCTTGAGGCTACCGACCAAACAGTTCGTTACGCCTTTACTCAATGTTATTCCGGTGGCTTTCACGCGTTAGCGTACGACAAACCAGTTGGCAGTTTGACACCCGCTTCGCCTCAACGTTGCGGATTTACTGCGGTCTCAGCTTATTCATTAGCAGAAGGTTGCTCAGCCAGCATCAATACCGACGACTATCGCGATTACACGACGCATTTTTTTGCTGCGCTGACCGGCTTTAATCGTAATGGCAGCATCGTCGCGAGTGAGCCTGATACCGATCAAAACGGTGAGGTGTCTCCTCGAGAAGCGCATCTGTATTCGCTGTTAAACGCCAACAGCACCGATATATCACTTGCTAGCAGTGAAGATTTCCTCGAACGCTGGGAGCCATGGTATTTAAAGTGGACGCCGAATGTGAGGGATTTGCCTGAAAACGAATACGCCAAACTGTTTCGTGAACTGGCTTTAAATTTGAATGTGCCGCTGGAACAGAATTCGGTTCGCACGATACGCCATGAGCTGGATAAGCTGGCCGATATTCGGGCCACTGTTAGTGACAAGATCGCTGCAATCCACGCTGCGACAAAACGCCTTCGGCATCAAATTGCAGAACCTGTGATCGCTCAATGGCCAGCTATTCTTGGTCCGTACACACAAGGCTTTCAAGCATTGTCACGTGATGGTGGACTATCTACAATCTCCGATGCCATCAGCGCAGACCCTGCCTATAACTCTTTGGTAGAGACACAGGCCTCCCTAGCAGAACTTCAAATCGAGCGTTTAACCCTAAAACGACAAACCGCCAATCTGCAGAAGTTACTCCATTTGCGACGCCTAGCTGCATTGAGGCAACAGCTGACCGATTTTGGCTCTCAAACCGACATCGATACTTACAACAAATTTGTGCAGTGCGAAAGTATGTCGCTGAATACTGAATCAGCCGGCCGCGTCATGGCTGAACAATACTAGACCAAACCACCGGACAGCACCCCACCCAACGCCCTTAATAGCCTTGGGCGTTATCATCGCACTGAGTAGCGCAATGACGCTTCCGGGGCTGCCAACATTTTCACCGCAAGTTTCATTAAAATCTTTCGCGAGCGGCAGCAAAAGCGAATGCCCAAGCTCAAATCCCACCTTGCCCAACGAACGTTTATTACATCACAGCTATTAGTAGTAACCGCACACCTACTGCGTGTACCGAAATGCGCCACCGTACGATCAACCTACCCAAATGGACAAATGTACAGCTATATAATTCCACCTATTTACATTTTTACGCAATTTTTTGCGCTTGAAAGAACAAGTTATTTATACTTAAGAGGTCCTACTACACACAACTTGCGCTCGCGCTACCTAGCCTCGAGATCGCAATGTATAAAGAAGCTCAAGGAGCGTTGTATTTGTGACTGTACCGGTGGATGTATTCACGGAAATATATGGTGCTGCAGTGGATCCATGCCTGTGGCCTGTAGCCATCGATCGATGTGTTGATCACGTCGGAGCCGCCAGTGCAGCCCTGATCAATATCGATACTATTGGCGGCAAAGAACCGTTCGATCTAAGCGTCATCAGCGATCACCTGCGGCGTAACATCACTGAGCAAGAAGTTCACTACTGGAAAACCGATCTGTCCCAGTACGAGCTAACCGGACACAAGCCGTGGCGTGATTTCACCGCTCAATCAGTCTATCGGGACCTCGATCTTTGGCCTGACGCGATAACACTGGACCAGCGACCGGATTACCAGTTTATGCAAGACAGGTTCGAAGTTCGAAGGAAGTTATGGGCACGATTGTCAGACAACAAACGCTACATCGATCTTTTTTGCACGCATTTCCCGATACAAATAGACACGGTTCCAGAAATATACATGCAAAGGATGTCGATGCTGGTTCCTCATGTTGCAAAAGCCGTTGAAACCGGCATGATATTCGATAAATTGCAGAAACAATATACTGCGGTCCTCTTGGCACTGAATCACGTAGGCATCGGACTGTGCGTTGCAGAATCTGACGGCACAGTGGTGGTTTCTAATCACGAAGCAACAAGAATCATCAATTCTGAAAACGGTATCGCGCTCAGTACAGAGCAATACTTAGTCTGTGACAGCGAAGACGACACCCGATTTCTAAACAACTGCATCGAAAATTTCACAGCCCCCACTCGACAATTTGCCGATGCCGAACGGATTATAAGTTTACGATCCAAAGGTAACAACAACAATCCCATTATCGTTGAAGTGTCACCGCTGCAAGATCAGTTAAAAGAACTCAACACCCGGTACAATTTAGCGTTAATTCAGCTGGTTGACGCTGGCTGCCATCGGCACTGTTCTGTTGATGCCTTTGCGCTGGCCTACGGTTTGACCAAATCAGAATCTGAAGTGGCGAAACTCATTCTACAAGGACTGCATAACAACGAAATCGCAGACACGAGAAACACCTCACTAGATACAGCGAAAACGCAAATCGCCAAAGTCATGCGTAAAGCTCGCGTGAATTCCAGAGTGCAGCTAATTCGATTAATTTTGAAAACAGATCCACCAACCCACATTCAGGCATGAAGCCGGTGATAGCGGAAATTTAATTCTATGCCGACACGGGCTCAGGGGCAGCAGAAAAGTCATGCGTAGTGGTGGAGCTAGTTCGCGAGTACAACCTATTCGTTTAATCTAAAAACCGACCCGCCAGTTTTTGTTCCACCGTAGCCACCAACGGCTGTAGTGGCGAGCCTTATGTTTACTTACAACAACCAGTCTTCCCGCAACGTTACCGACCCCCATTCAGAGGACGCTTCGGATCTTCCCACGGCCTCGCCACGGGAATTATTGATAGTGGGCGCGAAATATTCCCGTAACGCGGCGTAGGCTGAATCGCCCACAGCCCCCAACGCGTTAAGTACTGCGCCCAGAACCACATTAGCCGAACCCATACTACCATCGTCCACTTTCAATACGATGCCCAAACCACGCTCTGGGACGCACGCCGCGTACACACCTTCAGCGCCTATTTTGGCGACCACTTTGGGTGCCATGTGTTGCAACAGATCGGTGCACAAGCGCTCCTTGCCGGCAACCAAATACGGATGGGCTGTAATCGCCGCCAGAATTTTTGCGACCGCGTCTTGATCCGTAACCGGCATGCTGGATGGGTCGCCAAAACGCGCCATACCCAATGCGAGACGTTGTAATGGCATCGCCAACGTTGGAATGCCACACCCGTCGTAGCCCCAAGGCAGTTGCACGGTTCTTATCGAACAAAACCGTTCCATATCTTCGAACCACCGTTGTTGAACGCTGTGTTGATACAGGCGATAGTTCTGCAAGCCAAGTTCCTCGTGCACGCAGGTGGACAACATCCCCAGATGCTTGCCAGAACAATTGTGGTGTGCCCGTGTAGGTGCACGACCTTCGCCCATTAATTCAAACGCTGTGGCTCGATGCGATGGCAACTCTGCACCGCACTCCAGATCATTCAAATCCAGCTTTAGGGTATCCAGCCAATCGTTAGCCAGATCGACATGCACAGGCTCCCCGTTATGAGAGGCACAGGATAAGGCCACATGGCGATCATCGAGTTCGTAATGTTCTAGCGCGCCAGATTTAACAAAATTCAGCGCTTGCAGAAACTTGATGCTGGAACGTGGATAAACCGGTTGCTGCACATCCCCCAAAGACAACACAGCACGCCCAGCAGCATTGACCACCGCCACGGCTCCCCGGTGACGACTCTCTATCGTGGTTCCGCGCCAGCGGTTAACCAGTACGGGGTTCATATCCAGCACCCAGGCAGACTCATGAGGAAATCCCGACAGCTTCTCGTAGCTGTTTCAAATAAGGCACGCTGTGCTCGCGAGCTTTCGCTGCTCCACACTTTAATACCGTTTCTACTTTTTCGGGCTCTGCCATCAGTTCGTTATAGCGCTCACGGGGTTCTGTCATTTGAGCGTTGATCAGTTCGTACAACTGCTGCTTCGCATCCCCCCAAGCAATTCCATCTGCGTAGGCTTGCGAAAATTCACTGACTTGATCGGATGTCGCAAACGCTTTATAAATTTCAAAGACGGTATTCCCCTCGGTGTCTTTGGGTTCCCCGGGTTCTTGCGAATTGGTTTTGATTTTCATGATGCCTTTACGCAATTTCTTTTCAGCATCAAACAACGCGATGGTGTTTCCATAGCTCTTGCTCATTTTGCGACCGTCCAACCCTGACAACACCGCCTGTTCCGATACCACAACATCGGGTAATACCAGCAACTCACCGTAGTGGTGATTAAAGCGTTGCGCGATATCTCGCGCCATTTCAATGTGCTGTACCTGATCCTTTCCCACCGGCACTTTGGTGGCCTTGAACATAAGGATGTCGGCTGACATCAACACGGGATAATTAAACAATCCCATAGTGATGCCTTTGTCAGAGTCAGCACTGCCATTGTCTTCATTTGCCTGAACACTGGCTTTATACGCGTGTGCCCGGTTCAACAAACCTTTGGCAGCCAGACAGGTGAGTATCCAGGTGAGCTCCATAATTTCCGGTATGTCGGATTGGCGGTAGAAGGTAACAACATCGGGATCCAGGCCCAACGCTAGCCAGGTTGCAGCGATTTCCCGTCGCGATTGCCGCACCAGTGCCGGGTCTGTGCATTTGATCAAGGCGTGATAGTCCGCGAGAAAGAAATAACTTTCGTTGCCGATCACTTCACTGGCTTCGATGGCGGGGCGGATCGCGCCAACGTAATTGCCCAGATGCGGGGTGCCGGTAGTGGTTATTCCGGTGAGATAGGTTTGCTTGTCGCTCATGTTCGATATTGTAACGCCGCCTAGGATTTAGAGTACGATCCTGACCCGCCCCAGCGTCAGAACACACCATGGACTGCACAATAATGAGAACATCGGCAAGCCTCCTGCTAAGCGCCCATTATCAACGCCATCCAACCCCGATCTTTGCGCGGACGATACCGATCAATACGGTGTGCCCGACTACCGCGATTTGTGTTTACCCGTCAGCGCCAATCCACAACAAAGCAGGGTTGACTCCACAGACGGCGACAGTAACAAAGACGATGTGTTTGGGTGTGACGAGAAAACTGACCTGACCTTGCACGAGGTCAAATTTCCCCGTGGGTACAGTTATCTGGATATCGCATCACGTCATTCTCTGGACCGGCTAGCGTTAGCACTGCGACTCAACGACCACTATTTCGAAATCGGTTCTACACAGGCAGGCCAGAGACGCAACCTTGCGTTGTCCAAAAAGCGGGCTGAGGCTGTACGCTATTATCTGCTGCTGCGCGGCGTTGACCCCAATCGCATCCGTGCAAAAGGCTACGGCGACCAATACCGCATTGCGGACAACGCCACCGTCGAGGGCCGACAAGCCAATCGACGCGTGGACATCACCCTGTTGAGGTAATCAGTGGTGGCTTTCACCCTCACTCGTCAATCCCGCCACTTGCCCGATGTAGACAAACAACGCTTGATGAGCCACTGCATCGGCGTGTTTTAGCGATTGACTGGCCTGCGTGAAACGCTTGACTTGTGCATCGTGATCGGACAACAGATTTTTCAGTAACGCTTGGTCACCCTCAGTGGCGTCCAGATTGAATTTCTTTTTTTTATTTTCAAGAATCTGCAGAAGATCATAGTGTCGTTGTTTGGTGGTCTGCATCGCATTGTAAGCCTGCCAGGTATCGGCAGCAACGCCGTCGAGAATACTGGCAGGGCGAACCAGTTCTTTGGATGTGGGCTTTTGTGTACTCATGCCGCAAAGTTACCACACAACCTAAAACGGCCCTCATCATCGAGGACCGTTTTAGGTTTTAATGTGCCGCCCGGTATATTGGCCAAACAGGCAAGATTAACCGACGGTGCGTGTACTACGCGGGCAGATTAAACTTCTGCTTGACGGAGTCCGTTACAGCGCCCTCCTTACTCCAGCCACGAAGTTCGTAATATTCCGGCAACATCTCAGGAAGCCCAGAGACCTTGCCCGAGGCAGGACCCGAGTTTGCCACCTCATTGAGTAGTCGCTTTGGCAGCGTATCCTGATCTGCACCGACACCGGCCGCCATATTAAATACACGCTCCATGTTCCAGATACGCTCGCCCACTTCCATCATGCGCTCTGTAGACCAGTCGCCTTCACAAGCCGCGTCCACCTGTGGGGAGATGTCATCCATCGTCCACGCGAAGGTGGTAAAGACGCACAATCCAGCCGAATCAACCGCTGCTGTTGCGTCCTGAAAGGCTTTAACCAAACCCGGCTTGCCGTTGGTATCCAACGGATCGGTTTTTTCGGGAATACCCAGGATTTCAGACGCTACGGTGTAACCACGCAAGTGGCAGGCACCTCGATTCGACGTTGCGTACGCCAGACCCATACCTTGAATGCCACGTGGATCGTAGGCAGGAAATTCCTGGCCTTTCACCGTCATGGACAGTTCGGGACGACCGTACTTTTCACATAACCGCTTCGACCCAAGACCAAGCTCTGCACCAAAACCTTCACCGGTTGCTGCCACTTCGGCCGCCCAGCACAGCGCTTCGGCCGAGCCGAATTTCAACTCCATACCACCGGTATGTTCGGTCGTGATGAGGCCTTCTTCAAACAGTTCCATGGCAGCGGCCAAGGTCGAGCCAAAGGAAATCGGGTCCATCCCGTCTTCGTTACACAGAAAATTCGCGTACGTCAGCGCATCGATGTCGTTGACGCCGGTGTCAGGACCCAGAGCCCAAGCCGCTTCATACTCAAGACCGCCCGAGGCAATCCAGTACTCAGGCTTGTCTTTTACCGAAAAGTGCGTGCGATCGATAGTGGAAATCCGACCGCAGGCGATGGTGCACGCGTAGCAAGCGCCATTGGTGGTGAGGTTCGGTTTTCCATCGGATTTCCTGGGCTCGTGCATGGCTTCACCGGAAACGTCCGCTGCGCCTTCGAACTGCGTTTCACGCATGTTGCGTGTTGGCAAAGCACCCACTTCATTGATTACGTTCATCAGCACTTGCGTGCCGTACGCTGGCAAGCCCTGTCCGGTGACCGGGTTTTCAGCCAGCACCGTCTTCGCCGCAGTCGTCGCTGCCATGAAGGCTTTTGGATCGGCTACGTTGCTGATGCCCCTGGTGCCACGAATTACCACAGCTTTGAGGTTTTTTGAGGCCATGACGGTGCCCACACCACTGCGGCCCGCCGCGCGATGCAAATCGTTCACCACGGCAGCATAAAGGTTTCCCGCTTCGGCGCTACGACCGACAGCTGCAATTCGAATTTGCGGATCCTGGTGTTTCGCGCGAAGCATCTTGTCTGCCTCCCAAACCGATTTACCCCAAAGATCGTCTGCCGAGATCAGTTCTACCTGATCGTTCTCAATACTCAGATAAGTCGGGCTAGCGGCTTTGCCTTCGAAGATGATCATATCCCAGCCGGCAAACTTCATCTCCGCACCGAAAAATCCACCCGAATTGGAACACGCCAGAGCGTTGGTCAGCGGGCTTTTGCACAGGCACGAATAACGGCCACCTGTTGAAGCGTTGGTCCCTGTAAGAGGGCCTGTGGCCATAATAAATTTATTGTCTGGCCCAAGCGGATCGCACTTGGGATCAACTTCTTCCACCAGATATCGGGTCGCGAGTCCACGCTGACCGAGGTAATCGTTTGCCCAATCCATATTCAGGGCTTCAGTGGTACAGGTGCCTGCGCTTAGGTTAACGCGCAAGAGTTTTCTAGTCCAGGCCATGCTGATTCTCCGGTACTTTAAGTTGTCGCGTTGTCGGTTTTTGATGCCCATGCACGCATCTTGTCCAAGCCAGTGGCGTTGGCATCGATGTAGGTGATGGCGTCTGTCGGACAAGCCGTAGCGCAGGCAGGGTCGCCGCCGCACAAATCGCATTTCACCACTTTACCGGTGTCGGTGTTGTAGTTGATGGTGCCGAATGGGCAGGCGATGGTGCAGACTTTACAACCCACACACACGTCAGACAGCACATCTTTTGAACCATTGGACGGGTTCAGAACAATCGCATCCACCGGGCAGGCCTGCATACACCAAGCTTCGTCGCACTGGGTGCAGGTGTAGGGCACAAAACGCCCCTCATCGTGAAAGGTAAATACCTTGATTCGAGATTTCGAGGGATTGAACATCCCTTCATTTTCCAGTGAGCACGCTGCCTCACATTGCAGACAACCGGTGCATTTGCCCGGATCGATGTGCAGGGATTTTTGCATGATATTTTTCTCCTCCAGCCGACGTCGATAATTACCGAGCTGTCCAAGGCTTTTAAACAGCTTGTCCAGAATCGATACCCGTACATTATCAGAGGTTACTCCCTCACTACAAGAACCAAACCGACCCAATTGCGCTTTTATTTTAGAACCGACCGTGCTTGTACCGTGCTTGTCAGGCGCGTCCAACAATAAAATTCAGACGTCGGCGAGGCGCGAACCGGTCTGCAACTGAAGCCCGAAGCCTTGCATCAAGCGTCGTGCAGCCGGTGTTGGTTCGCGGGATGTCAGGTACACGAGGTCAGGTGGCGGCGCTGCATCGGCATCCTCCATCGACCCGTTTTCAAGCAACACACTGTGCGCTCGCAT
>CALFBL010000056.1 GCA_937951695.1 uncultured Granulosicoccaceae bacterium
TGTATCGCAGTCGTCGGGGCCAGTGCTCGCGCCGGCTCCCGGGGTCAAGCCTTGATGCAAAACATCGTGCAGGGTGGCTTTGGCGGCACGCTTTATCCGGTTAACCCGCGCTACGATCATGTGTGCGATCTGGTTTGCTACGACGAACTCACCGATTGCCCCGATGACCCAGACCTTGTCATTTTAATCAGCCCGGAAAAAACGCTTAAAACAGCGCTCAAACAAACCGCCAAGCGCGGCGTTCGGGTCGCCATCGTGATGTCATCGGCAAAAGACAGCCGAGCTTTGCATAAACTGGCCAGTAAACTCAACATTCGCCTGCTGGGGCCATTCTGCGCTGGATTGATCCGCCCTTGCGCCAATCTGAACGCCTCCTACAGCGCCAATATCGTGCACACAGGCCGAATCGGCCTGATCACCCAATCCGCCTCGCTGGCTGCAGCGCTTGTTGACTGGGCTGAAAACGCCAAAGTGGGATTCTCAGCGCTGTTATCAACCGGCACGGAATCGGAAATCCGCCTTGCTGATCTGCTTGATCTTCTGGCTGAAGATCATCACACGCGGGCCATCATTGTGTACATCGAGCACGTCCACAACGTTCGCTGGTTTATGAGCGCCATCAGTGCAGCGGCCCGGATCAAACCCGTGATCGTGATGAAGTCCTCTACCGATTCGGCTGAATATTGCGACCTGTACTCGCAAACCGGTGAAGTGCTGTCGAGTGACACCGTTTTCCACGCCGCCATGCAACGCGTTGGTGTGGTTCGCATTCGCACCTTTATGAACTTGTACACCGCCGGTCGCACGCTCGAATCGGGTATGCGCATCAAAGGAAAGCGGGTGGCCATTGTTAGTAACGGGGCCGCACCTGCCTTGTTGGCGGTTGAACGTTTGCACCAACGCGGGCTCAGTGCCCCCGAACTTTCTCAGGAGCTTCGACGCACCCTGAAACCCTTACTAAACCGGCACTGGAGTCAGGAAAACCCCATTGTGTTGCGTGAAAGTGATGCCTTGGCCGACGCTTACGTACGTGTATTGAAAGCCCTGAACGCAGCTTCTGCCTTCGATGCGATTGTTGTCATTCATGTGCCCGACTCCATCACCGCCCCGGAAGCAATCGCCAACGCAGTGATTGAACACAAGCCAGTGAAACTGCCCATCGCGGTTGCCTGGATGGGAGACACGTTGGTGCAAGATGCCAGAAAAGTTCTTACAGAGAGTGGCCTACCAACCTTTGCTACACCAGAATCTGCCATCGACTGCATCGACTTTTTGCATCGTTACTACATCAGCCAGCAACAACTGCTGCAACTTCCAAATCCCACCTCTCGCTCGACTGCAGCAGACGTTCCCGCGGCAACTGCGCTGGTTGCTCAAGCCATCAAAGACGGTGAGCGGGTTATGGGGCCACAAAAGTCCAGGCGGTTATTGGGCTTTTTTGGCATCAAAACTCAAGCTGCGGTTCGTGTGTTGGACGAAGACACAGCGGTCATGAAAGCCAATCAAATTGGCTATCCGGTGGCGATAAAAATCGTCTCCCCCAATCTTATGCACAAAGCCGCGGTAGCAGAGACTTGCTTATACGTGGACAGCGATGATGAGGTTCGTCGTGTGTTTCAAACCATGTATTCAGCCCTCAAAATGCGTCGTCCAGGCGCTGAATTTCGTGGCGTGCTGATTGAGAAAATGTATCAGCAAAGCCACAGCCGCTCGCTCGCCTTGGGTATTCATCAAGACCCAACCTTTGGCCCGGTCATCACCTTGTCGATCGGCGGCGACATCACCCCGATTAATATCTACCGCTCGGTTCAACTGCCACCGTTAAACCAATTTTTAATAGACCAGATGCTCGATGAACAGCCCATGAAAGCGTATCTGGACGCCTGGCAGTACAAACCTGCGGTCTCTCGTGCATCGCTAGCCGCGGTACTGCGCCGATTGTCTGAGATGGCGACTGAGATGCCGAATATTTTCTCTTTAGACATCAACCCACTGGAGGTCTCACCTGATCACAGTGTGGCCTTGAGCGTTCGTGTGGTGCTGGAAAAAAGAACGATGCAGCGCCCTTATACTCATCTTGCTATTCACCCCTACCCCGTACAGTGGCAGAAGAGCATCACCAACAAACACGGTAACCGTTTTTTGCTTCGACCCATACGCCCTACGGACGCTGATTCCATTCAGGAGCTGGTGCGCAATATGTCTGCAGAATCTCGCTACTTCAGATTCATGCACGCGGTGAACGATCTCTCGCCACGCATGGTCGTGCAGTTCACCAAACTCGACTACGATCGTCAAATGGCGTTTGTCGCCATCCCCGACAACAGCCCAACCCTTGTGGGTGTCAGTCGCTACACCATCGACAGTAAACGCATCGAAGCCGATTTCGCCATCGCCATAGATGACGATCACCAAGGTCAGGGTTTGGCTAGCGCATTAATGCGACACTTGATTGAACACGCAAAAGCCCAATCCTTGCATCGCATTCGAGGCGATGTCCTGTGTAACAACCACGCCATGCGCGGTTTAGTGGAGCACCTTGGATTTACCGGTAAAACCGATCCCGAAGATCGCGAAGTAATGGTCTACACCTACTCTCTTGTCGACACGCCAAACATCGACACGCCAAAGCCGTGGAAAACCTAAGTGCAAAACCCAAAACTCACCACCAGCACAGTCAGCATCCCTACCGACCTGACGATTGCGCTATTGCGCCAACGCGATCCGCATTCCCCATCCGATACGCGCGTATTGTGCTTGCACGGCTGGCTGGACAACGCCAACAGTTTTGTGCCGATGATGCCGTACCTGCCCGATATCGATCTGGTCGCTGTGGACCTGCCAGGGCACGGTCATTCATCCCATCTGCAAGGCCCTTACAGTGTGCTGGACACAACGGTGCGTTGTTTCGACATCGCCGACGCTCTGCAATGGGACAGCTTTCATGTGGTGGGGCATTCGCTGGGAGGGTCGCTGGCTTTGATGATGGCAGTTGCCTGCCCGGCACGTATTTTGTCCACCACCGCCATAGAATCCGCCGGGCCCTTAACCGAACGGTCCGAGAAATTCCCGACTCGTCTGCGAAAAGCTACCGATGATAGAGCGCACCCGCATCGATATCAGTCGCGTACATTCGACACTGAAGGCGCTGCCGTCGAGTCGCGCTTAAAGGCTACAAAGATGGATAGATTGTCGGCTGAGCTGATCATCCGGCGCCAGTTGCAAACGGTGGACTCGGGTTTTCAATGGCGCTTTGACCCCGCACTCAGAAACGCCAGTCTGTCCTACCTCGATGAATCTTGTATTGAATCGGCAATGGCTTCCATTGAGTGCCCCACCCACGCCGTTGTGGCACGCGACGGATTTATTGCCCATCGCGACGAATCTGGCACACGGTTGGGTCAAGTTAAGGATTTGACCAGGACTGAGTTGCCGGGTCATCATCATTTGCATATGGACACACCCGAACCGGTAGCCGCCTCCATCAATCGCTTTTTGGGTACCCTGCCCGCCCTCGGCGGTTAGCTATCAACCGGTTGCGCAACCGACGAGTGAACGGCCTGCAGCGACGGCACGACTCGTGAATTGATTCACGAAAGTTATCTGTAACCTTCAGCCCTGAGACAGCCAGCCATGAATCGCACGACACCTTCTCGGGTTACAATTCTGCGGTGAACAAAAGCACTCGTATATTAAGTTTCGACGACGTCATCGAGCTGTGTGGTTCGGTATTCACGTCGCGCGGTGGCGTGTATAAAGCCAGCGGAAAAGTCCGTGACGTTCAATGGAACGCGGAGAAACAGCTTCTCACAGCCGCTGTTAAAGGCACCGCCGCCGATCCCTACCGTCAACGCGTTCAAATTGAGGCGCATTCCCTGTCGGGCACCTGTACCTGTCCCGTGCAGTACAACTGCAAACACGTCGCGGCGGCCTTGCTCACCTGGATCGATCAGCAAAACGAACAACCCACTGAATCGGATCAATCGCTGCGTTCGATCAATCGATGGCTGCAAGATATGGTGGTTCAGGGCAAGCAACTGGACCCCTCGTTTGAGCAACACACCCCGGGCGAGCCGTTATTGTTTTTCCAGTTAGACGAAACCAGTTTATCGCAACATCAGTTGGGCGTTGAACTGCAGATCCTGCAAAGCCGATTATTGAAACGAGGTGGCTACGGTAAAGAAGCCCCGTATCGCTATCACGCACACTTTCATCACCCCGATTGGGTTCAACCCAGTGATCACGCCATACTCGAACTTGCGATCGGTAAGAACGCCGACATCAGCTATCGAACGCTGGTGGTGGAAGGCGACACAGGTCATCTACTGATGACGCGACTGGTTGCTACTGAGCGCTGTTTTTGGGGCTCGGATCGGGACAAACCCATCACGCTTGGTGAGTCCAGGCGGTTGGACTTTGATTGGCAGCGCCAGGAGAACGATGAATTCCAGCTAGATGTGACCCTTGAGGGCAGTCAATACTGGCACATGGTGCCCACCGAGCCTGCCTGGTATCTCGATACCGAGAATCAAGTTGCAGGACTGCTCAAAGATGTACCACCCACCGGCTTGTTATCACGGCTGATGAAGGCGCCTGCGATACCCGAAGCGCACGCCCAGGCGATCAGTAACTTTCTCGCCTCACGGCTACCTGCAGCCGATTTACCGCTGCCGGCCAAACCTAATTTTGAACGGGTCGTGGTTGATGCTCAACCCATTCTCATCTTGCAGTCCAAAGAAGAAAGCCCCGATATTCGAGACTACTTTGCAGCGGTACATTTTCGCTATGCCGATTACACCTTGCCGTTTAACGGCTCCAGTACTGAAGATACGCTGGAAGGCAAAACTCGCGACGGCAAACCGCTGGTACTCAAACGTAATCTCGCTCAGGAAAACCGGTTTGCCATGCAATTTGAGCAACGCTTTCCGCAGTTCACCCACGCCAACGAATCCGACCCGGATTTCTACTCGGTTGCTGATCTCAAGCCCGGAACCAAAAACGTCTATGAGTTAGCCACCCAATGGCGTCAGTTACTCGAACAACAAGAAGCGTTGGAAGCCGATGGTTGGGAAATTCTTAAACGTGAACCTTTCGATCTATCGTTCGAGCCCATCACCCAAATAGAGGCCACGGTCTCTGACAACAGTATGCGTTCGTCTTGGTTCGACATGGCGTTAAAGCTTAACCACGAAGGCCAGCAATTTGATCTTGTGCCGCTGGTTATCGAATGGCTGGAAACCGGCGAGCGCGATCAACCGATTTTACTGCAAGCCGAGACGGGTCAGTGGCTGGAAGTCTCGCCCGAAATCTTTGCCCCTATTGCCGACACCCTGCAGGAATTGTTTAATCAACGCAGCGATGATGGCAACATTCAACTGATGCGTGAACACGCCACAGCTCTGGATGAATTCCATAACCATTGGGAGTCTCATGGCCTGGAGGTACGTTGGGACGGCGCCGAAGAACTCTTGATCCTCGCGGAGAAGCTGCGAAATTTTGAAGGTCTGCAAGCGATCGATGCACCGCAAAATCTGCACGCAGAATTGCGTCCGTACCAGTTAGAAGGTTTGGCCTGGTTGGACTTTCTTGCCGACTTCGGCATGAACGGCGTACTCGCTGACGATATGGGCTTGGGTAAAACGTTGCAGACCCTTGCCCACATACTTCACGAAAAACAAATTGATCGCATTAAAGGCCCCACACTGATTGTGGCACCCACCAGCTTGCTGGTGAACTGGTCACGCGAAGCGGCGCGTTTCACCCCGGACCTAACCGTCATGGTATGGCATGGTGCCGATAGAAAACAACACAATCCCGAATTCTCAGCGCACGATATCGTCATCACCAGTTACGCGCTGGTCAATCGCGATGCCAGCCTTTTGAAGGCCGAGAATTTTCAGATGATCGTGCTCGATGAGGCGCAGGCGATTAAAAACCCCAGTGCGAAAATCACACAAACTTTGAAAGAATTTAATGCGCCACGACGACTGTGTTTAACTGGAACACCGCTGGAAAATCATTTGGGCGAACTGTGGAGTTTGTTTGATTTTCTCATGCCAGGGCTTCTCGGCAACCGCAAATTATTTAGCAAACACTACCGTACACCTATCGAATCACAGCAGGATATAAAAGCGCAGGTCCGTTTAACACAGCGCATCAAGCCCTTCTTGTTGCGACGGCGCAAAGAAGAGGTGGCCTCTGACTTGCCGCCGAAAACCGAAATCATCAAATCCATTACGCTCGAAGGTGATCAAGCGCGTTTGTACGAATCCATCCGCGTCACCATGGAGCAACGGGTTCAGGAAATCTTGCGTGAACGCGGGCTACAGCACTCGCATATTGAACTGCTCGACGCCTTATTGAAACTTCGGCAAACCTGTTGTCATCCCGCGTTGGTGAAATTGGCCAGTGCCGAAGGCATTATGGAATCAGCGAAAACCAAGCTGATGCTCTCGATGCTGGAAGAGCTTATCGCCGAAGGTAAGAAAATTTTATTATTCTCGCAATTCACGTCAATGCTTGAAATTATCGAAAAAGAAGTCACCGATGCAGGCATTCCGTATGTGAAGCTCACCGGTCGCACCCGCAATCGCGCCGACGTGGTAGATTCGTTTCAGAACGGTGAAGTACCGTTATTTCTCATCAGTCTGAAAGCCGGTGGCACCGGATTGAATTTAACCGCCGCAGACACCGTCATCCATTACGATCCTTGGTGGAACCCTGCGGTAGAAAATCAGGCCAGTGACCGCGCCCATCGGATTGGTCAAACCAAGCCGGTGTTTATTTACAAGCTGGTGGCCAGTAACACCGTGGAAGAGAAGATTCTGACGATGCAAGAATACAAGAAAATTCTCACCGACGGCATCATCAATGCGGATAAAAACCCGATGGGCAAATTGTCGGCTGATGATTTTTTGGAACTCTTTGCGCATGCTGGGGATGTCAGGTCTGTTGCTTGAGTAATTCACGAATGCGAGCGTGCTCAACTTCGGTGATGGGATAACCTCGCATTAACCACAGCGCACCGAGCTTGAATACCAGACACGGAATTCCGTACATGAACGCCAAGGCAAACAGGCTCGATGCCGTATTGTTTCCATTCGCATCAAAGCCAAACAGATCGAGCAATGGAAAGCTGCAGCCTATCGCCAAGCCGTATGATAATTTCGAGGCCGTTCCCCACAGCGCGAAAAATAAGCCAGGCCGTTTGTACCCGGTTTGCAGTGCGTCCCATTCAATGATGTCGCCATTGATCGCTGCCGGCAGCGCCAAATCAGCGCCGGTGGAAAAACCGGTACAGGCCACGATCACAACAAAAATCCAGACGCTGGACTCAGATAGCCAAGGCGTCCAGAAAAAGAACACGCACGCGACGATAATCGCAATCGACCATGTTTGATGTTTGCCAAGAGACTTCGACAACCAGACCCATACCGGCACTGAGACCGCCGCGCAAACAAAATACAAAAACAACAGAGGCCCTACCAGGTTCGGGCTGGAGAGCACGTGAGTGACATACAACAAAAACAACGTCGCCGGTATTGCGTTGCCTACCGCGTTAAGCAGAAAACTCAGCAACAACTGACGGAACGGGTTCGCGCTTACCAACAGCTCTTTAACCGACGACAGGGTATTGTCCGGCAGGCTCGTGGTGGCCGTATCCGGCACCTTTAACGCCGCCCAAACCACACAGATGACCAGCGTGAT
>CALFBL010000057.1 GCA_937951695.1 uncultured Granulosicoccaceae bacterium
TATTGGCCGATGAACAAGTGCATCGGTTACGCTTTCCCGAGCGCCCAGGCGCTTTGCAGGATTTTCTAAGTGGGATTGGCCAGCAGTGGAACATATCAATGTTTCACTACCGAAACCATGGCGCGGCTTACGGACGTATTCTGATTGGCGTTCAAGGGCCGGATTCTGGCAGTGTAGCGTTTCCCGAATTTATCAACAAACTTGGCCTCCCAGCCGACAACGAATCAGACAACCAAGCCTTTGAGTGGTTTTTGCGCTGAGCTTTTATGTGTTATCACGTCATGGAATCCACCCGATTGGGCTTTTGGAGCCTCGTGTTCTTCCGGTGGCGTCGATTGGGCTGGGCGCTGGTTGAGATGACGTTTTTATGGATCAGTATCGCGGTATTGATACTGGCAGTGTTTCCGTATTCAAACCTGAGCGGTTGGCTATTAACACCTTATTTGGTCTGGGTCACGGTCGCGTTTTCGCTGAACATGAGCATCTATTTGAAAAACCCGGAAGCGTCTGCTGCGTCGTGATTGATTGGTAATCGTGAGTAAGCGCTGTACCGTGGTTGGCAGATTCTCCACGTGAATCTGTAGAGTCCTCAATGCCGAAAATGGCCCCGTAATCTCGTGCGAAGCTACGGATTCACGATAATATCTAACTGTGAGAGTTTCAAGCTGAAGCTCGCTGCAAAGGAATGAGGGCCGATCGCCGCCAAGTACGTTTTACGGCAAACCCTAAGCAGCTTTACGCAGCACAATCGCGCGATCTTCGTCGTCGGAAGGCTCACCGAGAACTGAATCAATTGGCTTTGGCAATCGATAAAATGATTTGCTCATTAAACAGTATTCAGAGAATTTCCCCACTCGCTCGAAGCCTTGATTTTTACAGCTGGCAAGAAACTCTTTATTGCTCGCACAGCAAGCAGCAACAATCGTGTGCACAATGTCTTTGCCAAAGTGATCAATTGCGAATCGGACCATCGCGGAGTGCAGTCGCTTGCCTCTGAACTCGGGTAGTACAACTGCCTTGAACATACAGCGTGTGCCAGGTGGAATTGCGATGTCCAGACCGTTGGAAATATCCCCCAGCTTGTTGTAGCGAGCGGGTAGAGTCTCGGTTGAAAATAACGTCATGCCGATCAGTTTGTCCCCGATAAACATGGCGATGCCAGTGAATCCTTCGGTAGCAAAATCTTTTACTAATTGATCATCAATATCAAATCCGCCGCCGATCGTCCGGTTCTGAGCCAACTGCTCGAATTCGGCTGCCTTCAGCGCTATGCAATGTGCGCCTTGAACTGGCTTGGCTGGTAAGAAATCATGGGTGTTTAGCCAAAGCAATTCGGCACGGTTTACGCCGAAGAGGGTTGTGTTCGTCGTAGAGAAATTTCCGATCTTCATGATTTTGTGTTCTGTGCAGGCTTCACAGGGAGTTTATCGGCTGAATTCAAGGATAGCTGGATGTCGTGTGTGTATGAAATCGGTTGTACGTCACAACTACGATGTGTGGGAGTGGGTAGTTTTCACCGGTCAAAGGCAAATATAAAGAGCTGCAAGAGCTTTTTCGGCTTATCCGTTACCGTCAGTATCCTTTCCCATCGCAGAATCACCGGTTGAGCTGTCGTCTGGCAGAGTATGACCTGTCAAGCGATAGAGTTGAGTGATTTGCTGTTTCAGGTTATTGGTTTCATCTTCCAGCTGATGCAGCAGCTGCCGCAGTGCCTCCAGCTCTGCATGAGACGCGGTTTTATCGATGCTATTCTGGGGAGAAGAATTCGAGGTTTGTGGCGAAGGCTCAGTCGTGGCAACAGCTGGGTTTGCGGCGAGCGGTGTGCCACTGCATAAGTGCGTGAAGCGTTCTTCACGCTGCCCTGGCTGTTGCCCGAGGCGAATAACCAAGGGCAGCTCGCGATTGCATAATCGATCGAGTGTGTGTTCAAGTTCTTCTTTACTGGAGAATACGTCCATGCGTTGAGTACGCGTGTTCAGTTCGCTCAGGGTCTGCGGGCCACGCAGCATCATGACGCACAGTATCGCTTGATGTTTTTTTCCCAGTTCGAGGTGCTTGATGAGTTGTTGGCTAAATTTCTCCGCCCGTGAACCAAATTCTTTGCGCGTCAGTTTCCGGTGTTCAAGCTGTGTCAATGCACGAGCAATTTCGCCCTGGGTGTAGCCACTGACAGGATCGCGGTTAGTTTTCTGATTGCACGCTGCCATCAGGCTGTTCAGGGTGAGCGGGTACTGATCGGGCGTAGTGAGTTGCTTTTCCATTAACGCACCGAGCACTCTCAGTTCTACACTGAGCAGTTGTGGGATCCCTTGTGTTGTGTCGCTGATAGAATCGTGCATGAGCTGCGCCTTCAGAATTACCGACAAGAAGAAACAGTATAGCGATGAACGGTTTCCCGTAACGCCTACCTATGACTGACTTGCATTCATTACCCGATAACGTGCGCCAGCTGCCGATAGCCGCGGTGCTGGATCAAGTGGTCCACGCATTACAGCACTCCAATGTGTTGTTGCAGGCAGACCCTGGTG
>CALFBL010000058.1 GCA_937951695.1 uncultured Granulosicoccaceae bacterium
CCCAGTGCGCGACAGAGGCAAGCAGAATTTCTGTGTCAGAATGGCCTGTAAAGTGAGTGCCGATGCGTTCCAGCTCTTGTCTGATAGACTTGAAATTATAAATCTCTCCGTTATAAACGATGGTGTAGCGCCTACAGGCTGAGTGCATTGGTTGGTGTCCATGCGAGGATATGTCCTGGATGGAAAGTCTTCGGTGTGCCAATGCCAACCCGAAGCCGTTGCTCCAGAAACCCGAATCGTCGGGGCCCCTGTGGCGCAAGGAATCCGCCATCGATACCGCTATTTTAGGGTTCGAGCTATCGGTTGCCGCGCCCGGTGAAACTTCCCAATAGCCCGCAATTCCACACATGGTTCAGTGCTCCGTGTTGGCGTCAAGTGCTTCTGCACGACCACGGAGTCGTAGTCACCAAGAAATGCATAAGGATAGCATACGAATATTAGGACTAGCTGAGAAACGATGGTCTTTAAGTCGTTTGTCAAGAACGTCCCGCTACGCCATAGCCCAGTGTGGTTTACGGTTGAGTTATCTTGGGTTGCTCTATACTGGCAAGCGCGACTGTGACGCTACCGAGAACGTTCGCAACGGTGATTTTTAAGCCAGCGCTCTGGGTATTGACACGGTTCCATCAGCCGCCACTCTACCTCAACCGATGGATGCCCGCGCTACCGAGTGCCAGCCGATTGTTGATCAGTCGTGAGTTGAATTTCTTGATCGTCTCGGCGCACAGATAATACCACTGCCAACGGGGCATGTTGTGTGGGAACACAATGAGCCAGAACCATGACAACATGGATGTGGATTTC
This sequence comes from uncultured Granulosicoccaceae bacterium, assembly GCA_937951695.1. Classification (GTDB taxonomy): domain Bacteria; phylum Pseudomonadota; class Gammaproteobacteria; order Granulosicoccales; family Granulosicoccaceae; genus Granulosicoccus. The sequence continues at coordinate 805 of CALFBL010000058.1, forward strand.
ATTAACAGGTGGAGCTTCCGCAAAGAGGCTCGCATGCGAGATAAAGCGAAACGGCGACAAATTCGAATGCTCATGCAGGAGCCGATGTACCGGGCTACACGATTCTTTGAATTAGGGCGTGGGTGGAAATAGCGCAGATTAGTCGCCTGATTGCCACTTTAAATGCAGAAGAGCATTGCCAGATCCACCTCGCGCCACTGGTCTCAGCGCCAAGGATGCCGCTGCGATGCGCTCATGGAAGGGGTTCATGGCGTCCAACGGGTACGCGGTGTATCTGGCGCTGCACTTCGTGGCTTAAACGTAAACGCGAACCCTTAGAACAATCCCTCAATTTCACCTGCATCGTTAAACCGGATCACTTCCGCTGCGGGTTCGCGAGGCAATCCAGGCATGGTCATGATGGCACCGGTTATCACCACGATAAAACCAGCTCCTGCTGACAGGCGTACTTCACGCACGGGCACCGAGTGTCCTGTGGGTGCACCACGCAGGTTGGGATCGGTGGAGAAGCTGTATTGGGTTTTAGCCATGCAGATGGGCAGGTTGCCGTATCCTGCTTCCTCCCATTGACGTAATTGGTCTCGAACCTTCTGGTCTGCCAGCACTTCGTCAGCGCGGTAAATTCGGCTGGCGATGGTTTCTATTTTTTCGAACAATGGCATTTCATCGGGGTACAAAGGCGCAAACTGTGCGGTGCCGCTTTCGGCAATCTGCACAATGCGTTTGGCCAGGGGCTCTATGCCTTTGGAGCCATCGGCCCAGTGCTTGCACACGATGGCTTCAGAACCCAAACCCGTAACGTACTCTTGTACCTTAGCAATCTCGGCATCGGTATCGTTGACGAAGTGATTGATTGCGACAACCGCGGGTACACCAAATGACTTGATATTTTCAATGTGTCGTCCGAGGTTGGCACAACCGCGTTCAACCGCGCCGACGTCTTCACCGTCCAGATCTTCTTTTGCCACACCGCCGTTCATTTTCATGGCTCGTACCGTGGCTACGATGACCACAGCATCGGGTGCCAGACCTGCCTTGCGGCACTTGATGTTCATGAACTTCTCTGCGCCGAGGTCCGCGCCAAAACCTGCTTCGGTAACCACGTAATCAGCCAGCTTCAGCGCCGTAGTGGTTGCCACTATGGAGTTACAACCGTGGGCAATGTTGGCAAAGGGGCCGCCGTGAACAAACGCGGGGTTGTTTTCAAGCGTTTGTACCAGATTGGGTTGCACCGCGTCTTTCAACAAGACTGTCATGGCGCCATCGGCTTTCAAGTCCCGACAATACACGGGCGACAGATCTCGACGGTAGGCAACGATGATGTCCCCTAAGCGGTTCTGCAAATCCTCAATGTCTTTGGCTAGGCACAAAATTGCCATAACTTCTGAGGCTACTGTGATATCGAACCCGGCTTCACGGGGAAAGCCGTTAGTGACGCCACCGAGGCTGGTCGTGATCTGGCGTAGTGCTCGATCGTTCATGTCCAGCACACGGCGCCAGACGATTCGGCGGGTGTCGATCTGCAGTGGGTTACCCCAATAGACATGATTGTCGATCATGGCCGATAACAGGTTATGCGCTGAGGTGATAGCGTGGAAGTCACCGGTAAAGTGAAGATTCATGTCTTCCATGGGAATCACTTGCGCATGGCCGCCGCCGGCAGCGCCGCCTTTCATGCCAAAGCATGGACCGAGCGATGCTTCACGAATACACACGGCTGCCTTTTTACCAATGGCGTTTAAACCATCACCCAAGCCCACCGTGGTTGTGGTTTTGCCTTCACCGGCTGGTGTGGGGTTGATAGCGGTGACGAGTATTAATTTACCGTTGTCATTTTTTTGAACCGAATCGATAAATGTTGCTGAGACCTTGGCTTTATCATGGCCAAATGGAAGCAACGCCTCTGACGGAATACCGAGTTTTTCTCCAATCTCCTGAATCGGTTTCTTGTGCGCCGCGCGAGCGATTTCTATATCTGTTTTATGTGCCATGTAAAGAACTCGTTGTATTCGTGTAAACGTTGATATCGTGTGTCGGTTTGTGTTGTGTGTTGTTATTAAACTAAAACTCAGATCAAGATGCTTTTTCAATCCGCACCGCGGAGTACTTAAACTCGGGAATCTTGCCGTAGGGATCTAGAGCGGGGTTGGTTAAGACATTTGCGGCGGCTTCGACAAACGCAAAGGGCATAAACACTTGACCTTCCGCGACGGCACGATCAGCTCGCGCCATTACTTCGATCGAACCACGACGGGTGGTCAAGCGCATGCGTTCTCCGGCAATGGCGCCCAGGTCTCTTAAGGTGCGTGGATGCACCGAGCAGTTTGCCTCTGGCTCAATGTCATCCAGTACGATCGAGCGGCGCGTCATGGAGCCGGTGTGCCAGTGTTCGAGTTGTCGACCGGTGATGAGCACCATCGGATATTCTTCATCCGGAACTTCGTTGGGTGCGATGACACTGGCGGGTGTGAATTTTGCGCGACCTTCGGCTCTTGGGAAACCCTCGCCAAATACAATCGCCTGGCCAGGATCGGTTGGTGACAAACTCGGGTAGGTCACAGCCGCAACTTCCAAGCGTTCCCACGTGATGTTGTCGAGTGACTTCATCGACTGCTTCATTTCATTAAATATGTCTCTTGGGTGCTCGTATGTCCAGCCAAGCTTCAGCCGCTTGGCCAGTTGTGTGGTTATCCACCAATCCGCTTTCGCCGCTCCTGGCGGTTTAACAGCGGGTCGCCCCAATTGCACCTGGCGGTTGGTATTGGTTACGGTGCCCGATTTTTCGGGCCAGGCAGCGGCCGGTAAAATCACATCGGCGTAGTTGGCGGTTTCGGTGAGAAATATATCTTGCACTACCAAGTGCTTTAGCTTTGCCAGTGCATCCCTGGCGTGCTCGACATCGGGGTCTGACATGGCTGGGTTCTCACCGAGGATGTACATACTGTGAATGTCACCGTCGTGAATGGCGTCCATGATTTCCACAACGGTTAAGCCTTTTTCACTGGAGAAATCTGCGCTGCCCCAGATGCTGTTGAACGCGCTTCGAACCCCGTCGTCCGTGACCGACTGATAGTCGGGTAAGAACATCGGGATGAGGCCTGCATCGGAGGCCCCCTGAACGTTGTTTTGCCCGCGTAGCGGATGTAGCCCGGTACCTGAGCGTCCAACGTGACCGCACATTAAGGCTAACGATATCAGGCAGCGCGAGTTATCGGTACCGTGGATATGTTGAGAGATTCCCATGCCCCAGAAAATCATCCCGGCAGGTGAATTGGCAAAAGCTCTGGCAACCTCTCTTAGGGTTTCTGCGTCGATACCACACTGGGCTGACATCTTCTCCGGCGAAAACCCTTTCAAGTGTTCACGTTGCGCGTCCCAGCCTTCGGTAAAGCCCTGTATGTATTGCTCGTCGTAGAGTTTCTCTTCGACGATGGTGTGCATGATGGCGTTTAACATTGCGACGTCACTACCGGGTTTAAACTGCAACGCGTGAGTGGCGTGGTTTGCTAGCCCGACACCGCGTGGGTCCATGACGATTAACTTGCCACCGCGCTTGGCAAACTGTTTGAAGTAGGTCGCTGCTACCGGATGATTTTCAATGGGATTCGCCCCAATCACAATCGCGCAATCAGCGTTTTCGATTTCGTTAAAGGTTGCCGTTACGGCTCCTGAACCGACGTTCTCTAAAAGCGCCGCAACCGAGGATGCATGACACAAACGGGTACAGTGATCGACGTTGTTATGACCAAAGCCGGTACGGATCAGTTTCTGAAACAGGTATGCCTCTTCGTTGGAACACTTGGCAGAACCGAATCCGGCAACAGCTTTGCCGCCGTACTCAGACACCAACGAACTCATACCATCGGCGGCCGCATCCAGCGCTTCATCCCAGGTGGCTTCGCGAAAGAAAGCCAGCATGTTATCCGGGCTGATGTTTAACCCCTTAGGCGGTGCATCATCGCGTCGAATGAGCGGCTTGGTCAAACGGTGTGGGTGCTGAATATAATCAAAGCCAAAGCGACCCTTAACGCACAATCGCTGTTCATTGGAAGGCCCCGCTGCACCATTAACCCAGACGATTTTGTTATCGCGAACGTTAAAATCTACCTGGCAACCAACCCCGCAATACGGACACACCGATCGAACCGTTTCATCTGCCAAGTCACTGTCACCCACTTGCGCGTCGTCCAGCATCGTGGCGGGCATGAGTGCACCGGTGGGGCAAGCTTGTACGCATTCCCCACAGGCCACACAGGTGCTCTCACCCATGGGGTCCGAAAAATCAAATGTAATGCGCGCCTGACTGCCACGGCCAGACATCCCGATAACATCATTAACTTGCACCTCGCGGCAAGCCCTAACGCACAGGTTGCAATGAATGCAGGCGTCCAGATTCACCCGCATGGCGATGTGTGAATCATCCAGTAACGGCACGTGATCAATATTGACGCTGGGAAAACGGCTTTCGCTAATGCCCTGTGCGTCTGCCATCGCCCAAAAGTGTGAGCTTTTGTCCCGCGCCTGATCGCGCTTGGGCTGATCGGCGAGCAGTAACTCAACCACCATATTGCGAGACGCTACCGCTCGGGTACTTTGCGTATTGACGACCATACCTTCCGTTGGGGTGCGGATACAGGAGGCTGCCAGGGTGCGTTCGCCTTCAATTTCAACCATGCAGGCGCGACAATTGCCATCGCTGCGATAGCCGGGTTGATCGGCGTGGCACAAGTGCGGGATAAGGGTGCCCGCCGCTTTGGCAATATCCCACAAGCTCTGGTTCGCCTTCGCGGTAACGGCCTGGCCATCGAGCGTAAAGCTGACCGTTGGCGATGCTGCAACGCTTGCGTCTGTCATGACTGGATCTCCGAGGGAAAGTGTTTCATCACCATCCGTATGGGGTTTGGGGCGGCCTGACCAAGACCACAAATGGAGGCGTCGGCCATGGTTTGGCATAGCGATTCCAATAACGGTTGATCCCAACTATCCGCCTGCATAAGTTGCACCGCCTTGCTGCAGCCCACGCGGCACGGCGTGCATTGGCCACAGCTCTCATCTTCAAAAAACTTCAGCATGTTAAGCGCTGCCGCCTTGGCACTGTCTTTGTCAGAGAGCACAACAACTGCGGCTGAGCCGATAAAACTGCCCAGCGGCTGCAGAGTGTCGAAGTCCAGCGGCACATCGTTTATCGAGGCCGGCAGTAATCCTGATGATGGCCCACCAGGCTGGTAGGCCTTGAAGGTATGACCCTCCAGCATTCCGCCAGCGGCTTCAATAATGTCGGTAATGGTGGAGCCCGAGGGCAATAGCTTCACCCCGGGCTCTTTCACACGACCGGATACTGAATAGCTGCGTAACCCCACACGGCCATTTTTTTCGTGCTGGTTCAGCACCTCTGGTCCTTCGCGGCTGATACGGGTAATCCAATGCAAGGTTTCAACGTTGTGCACCAGTGTGGGGCGATCGAACAAACCGACTTGCGCCACATAGGGCGGGCGATGACGAGGCAAACCACGTTTGCCTTCAATGGATTCGATCATGGCCGATTCCTCACCGCAAATATACGCACCGGCACCGCGACGAACTTCGAGATAGCCTGGCTCAATCAATCCGGCCTGTTCCAGCGCCTTTATTTCTGTGTCCAGTATCTGTAAAACCGCAGGGTATTCGTCACGCATATAGAGGTACGCTCGAGCTGCATCGATAGCCCAAGCAGCGATCAATACCCCTTCGAGAAATACGTGCGGCTCTGATTCCAGATAATGGCGATCTTTAAAAGTCCCCGGCTCTCCCTCATCGCCGTTGACAGCAAGATAGCGAGGCCCGGGCTCTGCGCGAACGAAAGACCATTTGCGCCCCGACGGAAAACCCGCGCCGCCCAAACCGCGCAGGCCTGAAGCTAGCACGGCATCCTGAACCTCATCCACGGTGCGCTCACCGGCGCGCATCGATGTGATCGCCTGGTAGCCACCGCTGTTTTGATAGTCGGCGAAGCTCTGATAGTCTGGAATGTCGGCGTGGAAATTCTTCGCAGCGATCGCAGCGTTTACCTTTTCAACGGTTGCGTGGTCAATATGGTTGTGGCCGATCTCTAATGTGGGAGCCGATTGACAACGACCCATACAGGGCGCTCGCAGTACTCGGACATCCGATGCGTCCAGCTCTGACTCCAAGGCTTGTTTTAGCGCTTGCGCACCCGCGAGTTCGCATGACAGTGAATCGCAGACCCTGATTGTGATGGCCGGCGGTACGGGCTCGTCGAGGTCAATGACGTCAAAGTGGGCG